>NZ_DAHVHV010000004.1:0-89189 GCF_027317285.1 Ferrovum sp.
TGGGGAGCAGGAAGCACCAGGAAGGTATGCTCGAATTCGGAGCCCTGGGATTTGTGGACGGTCAGGGCAAAGGCGGTTTCCACATGGTTGAGCCGGCTGGGCGCCAGTGCGCGCAGGCTTCGCATGGCATCCGGAAAATAGACCCGTAGTCCCTGCGCAGGGTAGGGAGAACGCAGGGTCAGACCGATGTCCCCGTTGGCCAGGGACAGGTCGGCGTCGTTGCGCGTGATGATGACCGGGCGTCCTTCGTACCATTCGCCCTGGGGCTGTAGTCCACCCATGGTCCGCAATTTCTGTTCGATGGACCGATTGAGTTCGATGACCCCCCAGGGACCCTCGCGCAGCGCGCAGAGGACGCGGAACTGGTCCAAAGCCTGGAGCAGCAGAAGGGCCCAGGAGTCAAAATCGGCGGGGGCGGGTCGGGTCTGAAGCAGTCGAGAAAACTTTCCGTAGGAGAGATCGGTGGAACAGGTAGCGATCTCTACCACTTCCTGAGGAGAGGCACAGTCCTTCCAGGCCAGGGAGGAATGAGTCTCCTGTTTCAGCAAGCGGGTGACGGATCCGACATCGCCGGCATTGACCGCCATGGCCAGGGCGCCGATGGCAGTGCCAAAGCGGTGGCTGTGGCGCAGCATGACCCGGCATTGGGCGAGATCCGATCCGTTGGGATCACACAGGTTTTCTGGCAAGGAAGGGTCGCCCAGGGTACGGAGAAAATCGGCCGTCTCCGGACGGTAGTGCCCTGCCTCGGCATGGAGGCAGAGATCCCCCAGCACGGCGCCCGCTTCCACGCTGGCCAGTTGATCCCGGTCTCCCAGAAGTACGATGCGGCTGCGGGAAGGAAGGGCATCGAACAGCGCAACCATCATTTTCAGATCCACCATGGAGGCTTCATCCACGATGAGGAGGTCGAGGTCGAGGGGGTGCGCGGCGTCGTGGCGGAACTGGCGGGTCGTCCAGTCCTGTCCGAGCAGGGAGTGGAGCGTGCGGGCCGGGCCCACCTGTTCGATGAGGGTCGGGATATCCAGAGCGGCGGGCAGGTTCGGGGGCAATTCACGAAGCGCTTTCCGGAGGGATTCCGTGAGGCGGGCTGCGGCCTTTCCGGTGGGTGCGGCCAGGGCGATACGCAGTGCTTCCGGGTGGGCGGACTGACTCAGGAGGACGGTCAGCAACCGGGCGACGGTATGGGTTTTTCCGGTACCCGGTCCGCCGGTGATGAGGGTGAAGGGGCTGCGCAGGGCCAGGGCACAGGCCACCCGTTGCCAGTGGATTCCCGCATCATGGGTGGGGAAGAGTGCGTGGAGCCAGGGAAGGGCACCGGCCAGTGCATCGAGGGACCAGAGCACAGGGTTTGTACGCTGGCGAATCTGCTGGCTGAGGGCGGTTTCGTACTGCCAGTAGCGTCGCAGGTACAGGCGGTTTTCCGCCAGCACCAGTGGCGACGGGACGGGAGACGAGGGGGGGGCGACGCAAGGGCTGCCGTACAGGGTGTCCTGCCAGGCGGCCCGGGTGCGCGGTAACTCGGCCAGGACATGGGCCAGTGCTGCCTCCAGTTCCGTACCCAGGTTCAGGGTCTGTTGAAGGAGAGGGTCGAGATCCAGGCAACTGTGTCCCCGTCCCTCCAGGTATGCAACCAAGGCCGCGACCAGCAGAAGTTCGGGCGTGGGTGCGGGATCATGCCGGGCACACCAGCGCGCAAAGGAGACATCGAGCAGGCGCAACTTCCCCTGACGGTACCAGGTTTCGAGGTGTTCCAAAAGGCTGGCGGGAGTCATGAGGGGGTTCCGGTGAACGTGGGTGCAAGCAGGGCATCGAGCGCTTCGATCCACCGATCGGGGGATTCGAGCAGCAGGCTTCCGCGCTCCGGTCCCTGGATGCCCCGCAGGAAGAGGTCGATGCCGCCGCCCAGATGCTGGCGGGGGACATAGGCGGACCCCAGGCGCACTTTCAGAAGGCGGTGCAAGGCCAACAGATAAAGTGCCATTTGTACTTCATAGCGATGCGTGACCGCCGCCTGTTCCAGGGCCGTGCGGGTATAGGCGGCATCGTTATCCCCCAGGGCATTGGATTTGTAGTCCAATACCCAGAAGCGATCCTCCCAGACGAAGACCAGATCGGCAAATCCCATCATCAATCCCTTCAGCGCCCGTGCCGCGAGGGGAGGGCGGGGATGGGTGGGCCAGAAATGCGTCTGGCAGAAGTCATCCAGCCGTTCGGTGTGGGTGGGTTGGAGCGGAAACCAGAATTCCATTTCCTGGAAAGTCCGGGGAAGTGCACGCAGGGCGACTCCGCTGGGGGCGATGGGAGTCAGGGCAATTTCCTGTAACCACTGTCCGAGGTCATCGGCATGGGCTTCCCAGCCTTGACGCAGGCAGCGTTGATGTAACTGGAGACTCAGGGTGGGGTCGGTGTCGAAGGCAAAACGGCGTTCGGCAGCCCAGGCCAGCTGTTCATGCAGAAATTTCCCGGCCCAGGCGCCGCGCGGAAAACGATGGCGTGGGCTGGCCTCGGACAGAGGCGGGTTTTGTGGTGTCGCGGGAGAGGGGGGCAACGTCAATGCCAGGGAACGGGTGAGGGAGGAAAAACTGTGAATGGCCCAGGCGCGATCAAAGGTGCCGGTGATGAGGGAGGCGGGACGCAAGGCCGGGGCAGGCGGGGGGCTAAAGGGCGTGGTCGCGAGCGGCAGACGGGCTTCCGTGAAACGCACTTCCGGAAAACTGCCCCAGGTTTCCCGGAGCAGGGGCAACAGTCGTTCGGCAGGGTCGCCCCGGGTCGCCCCCAGCAACCAGCCCAGGGCGCTGGCGGAGAACTGAGGGTCGCCGGTTTTATATTTGAAGGGCGAAACTCCGATCCACAGGGCGTGCCGGGCACGGGTCAACGCCACATAAAGCAGGCGGATATCTTCCTGGAGGCGTCTTTCATCGGCGTCGGCATCGGGTTCGGGTCTGAAACAGGTGGCAAAGGGCAGATAGACCACAGGAAATTCCAGCCCCTTGGATTTATGGATGGTGATGAGGCGAACCCGGTCTGCATCGCTTTCCAGACGTAATTCCTCCGGGCTCGAGGTGGGGGTCTGACACTCGTGGACCAGCCACTGGATCAGGGCTTCCGGGCCTTCGAGGCGGGCGCTGGTGCGCTGCAGGAATTCTGCCAGATGGAGAACCTGGGTAAGGCGGCGCTCGCCGTCTTTTTCCTGAAGCCAGCGGGCCGGCAGGGAAAAATGGTGGAGCAGGCGCTGCAGCGTGGACAACACTCCCTGCCGTTGCCAGCAGTGGTGAAGTTCCATCCAGAAATTCAATAGTTCTTCGAAGGCAGTTTCCGACCTGGCCCAGTGTTCCAGTTCGGCCAGTGAGAACCCCAGGGTGGCGGTACCCAGGGCCGCCCGCAGGAGGCGGGGGTTGCGGGGATGAGCCACGGACTGAAGCCACAGAAGGACGTCCGGGGTTTCCGCAGAGTCCAGCAGGTGAGTTCGGTCGGACAGATAGACCGAGGAGATGTTTCGTCGTTCCAGGGCATTTTTCACCGCTGCGGCTTCATGACGGTCGCGTACCAGTATGGCCAGATCGGCGGGGCGAAGGGGGACCCGGAGGTCGCTCGTGCAAAAGCTGGCGCCGGAGGCCAGAAGTACCCCCAGATGTTCCGCACAATGTTCTGCCATGCGTTCGAGCAATTGACCCCGGTTGTCCAGTTCAGCGGTCCAGGAGACTGTGAGGGCAGGATAAGGCTGCCCGTTACAGCGCAACTGTTCCTCTCGTCCATGGGCCTGCACGGGGTGGAACGGCAGGGGGGCCTCGTCTCTTTCGCGGAAGCGAAAGGCCCCCGGTCCATCCCGTTGTTCGGCGCCCTGGAAGAGTGTGTTGATAAGTTCGACGACGGGCGCCACCGAACGATGATTGGTGGTCAGGAAGTAATGACGCGGCGCCACGGATGCACGGGCTTTGAGATAACTCTGAATGTCTGCATCGCGGAAACCGTAGATGGATTGTTTGGGGTCGCCGATCAGGAAGATCCCCCGTTCCGGCGCGTGGGCATTCAAGTCATAAATACGGTCCAGCATGCGCAGTTGGCGCATCGAGGTGTCCTGAAATTCGTCGATCAGGGCAACGGGGTAGCGCAGGCGCAGCCCCGTGACCAGGGCTTCCCCTTGCGATCCCTGCAGGGCCCGGTCGAGACGTTGCTGGAGGTCGGTGAAGTTCTGGCGCAGGATCTGGGACTTGTGTTGGGCAAGACGCAGGGCAACCCCTTCCACCATGAGGTCGTGCAACTGTTTCCTCTGGTCTCTCAGGTGTTGCAATGTCGTGCGGAGGTCATCGAGTTCTTCGAGGAGCGCCGGGGGATCGATCCGGCAATTCTTTTTGACTTGAGCCTGGAGCCCTGCGGGCGTCAGTTTGTCCCATACCTCCTCCGTCAGACAGGGGTCGGCCGGTCCGTTTTCTTCGCACCAGCGGCGCAAACGGGCACACCATTGGCGTACCGTCTCCGCCCTGAAGGTTTTCTGATTGAAAGGGGTATCCTGCCGATTGGGGGGGAGTTGGTCATCGAGCCAGGTACACAGGGCCTCGATGCGGGAGCGCCACAGCGTGCGCAGGGTTTTCAACCCGTCGGTCATTGCCTGGTGCCTTTCCTTCCAGGTGATGGCGTTGGCACGGGCGTTTTCCATTGACCATGACGGGAGGGTGTTTTTTGGAAGATCTTTCTGGATGCACCGGGAAAAATGGGAGAAATCCTTCCAGTCCTCCAGAAAAAACCGGAATTCCAGCCCGCTCAACGGGTAGAGACGTTGCCGCCAAAGATCTTGCAGCGCCAGGGGAATAAGGTCCTCGTCGTTGTCCGTGATTTGAGCGGGAAACCATTGTCCATGGGAAAAAGTCGTGTCCTGCAACACCTGTTGGCACCAGGCATCCAGCGTGTGGATGGCGGCGCTCTCCATGGCTTGGCTGGCCAGGGTCAGACGCCAGGCGGCATGGCGCCGTGCCAGCGGATCGGGATAGTCGTCCAGCAGGGTGCGCAGGAAATCATCGGCCGGGAGGCTGTCGCCCCTGAAACAGGCGGCGGCTTCTTCCAGGCGTGCGCGAATGCGTTCGGACAGTTCGCGGGTGGCCGCCCGGGTAAAGGTCATGACCAGAATCTGTTCGGGCAGGAATGCGCCGGGGGGGGCGTGATGCCCTGAACCATGTCCCAGCACCAGGCGCACATAGAGCGCAGCCAGGGTCCAGGTTTTTCCGGTTCCGGCGCTGGCTTCGATGAGGCGACTCCCCCACAGGGGAAAGGTCAGGGGATCGAGGGGTTCACTCATGGGCGGACGCCAGGGGGGTCAGTACGGCATTTCTTGCCCAGGACCACAGAGGGAAGGCCAGACTCCGGGTGAGGGCTTCGAATTCTCCGGTCTGGTTCAGGCTGGCAAAGGTCGGGTAGATGCGTTCCTGATAACGGTCCCTTTCTGCAGGAAAATGGTCTGTTCCCTCGTAGATCCGGGCGGTTTTCTCCAGATCGTCGGATCGAACCAGGGTGAAGGCGGATTTGAGGGCCATCGGCAGTGGTCGGCGATGGCCCTCCTGCCAAAGTTCGACCAGGCTGGAAAGTATTGCCCGGGCCTCTTCCGGCGCAGGGGCACGCAGGGTGAGCACGATGTCCTGGGCCACCAGGTGGCAGTCGGGCATGTGCCCCGTGGCGCTGGCGACGAGGTGACGGAGCCAGACCGGCAGCAGTTTGTGCAGTTGCAGGTCTTTGCCATTTTTTTCCAGAACACGGGAGGCAAGGAGTTCCACCCACGCGGCGGGTTCCCTGTCCCCTTCTTTGCGCAGGCCTTCCAGCCAGTCGCGGATTTCATGGGTCCCGAAGGAGAGGTGAATCGGGTGCTTGTCGCACAGGCAGGGATAACGCTCCTGCAGGGCGCCCCAGGTTTCCAGCATGGGGGTGACGGTGCCGCGCAATTCCGCCATGACCGCCTGTCCCATTTCGGCCAGGGGGAGTTGCCCGGCACGGCACAGGCGCTGTAGCCGGGTTTCCAGTTCCTGCGATTCGCGCGGGTTGAAAGGTGGGGTGATCAGGGCATAGATCCACTCATGGCGCGCCAAACCCGAAGTCTCGAACATTTCTTCGTCCGGGGGAGTCTGGGCTTCCTCGAAATGTATGTTCAGGATGGACTCCAGGTAAAACCTGACCGGGTTTCTGAGAAAACGGCCCAGCGTCCCGAGCGAGAGTGTTTTGGGTGGGTCCTGGGCAGAGAGGGGAGGAAGAGTCACCTCTGGCAAGGCCGGGTCAAAGACCTGACGCCATTCCCCTGCATAGGTGTGAATGGGCTGGTTTTCCTCGAAATAGCGGCGACTGAAGGGTTGCAAGGGGTGATCCCGGGTCTGCTGGGCCAGGAGATCGGTGTATCCATGATTTTCATCAGGACGCCACCCGCGCATCAGGTAATCGCGTAACTGGGCCACCAGCACGGAGGGCGGACGTTCGGAATCATCGCGCGGGTCCCGACCGCACCAACTGATGGACAGAACTCGCCGGGCAGCGAGCAGGGTATCCAGCATCAGAGCCCGATCATCCTCCTGGCGGGCGCGGTCACCGGGGCGCGGCATCCCCGGTCTTTGCATCAGATCGTGCGGGCGCGCGGCAGCGCGGCGAGGAAAGGCTTCGAGGTTCATGCCCAACAGGCAGATGACCTCGAAGGGAAGGGCGCGCAGGGGCAGCAAGGTGCAAAATGTGACCCCTCCGCTGAGAAAACGGCCCGTTTCCTTGGGTTCTTCCAGCGTATCGAACCAGGACCGACGAAACAGGGAAAGGGGGATAGGGTCTGCAAAACCGGTTTCCTGGCAAAGGGTCAGCCAGTCACTCAGGGCTTCGTGCAACAGTCCGAGGCTGAGGTTTTCCAGTTCATTGGTCGCGTCGAACCAGTTGTCCAGCAACTGGCGTCCCCGCTCCGCCCAGACCGCCGGGGGCGCAGGGCTGCGCAGGGTCTCCCAGGTCTCCTTCAGGGTCTCGATGAAACGGGCCAGGGAGCCAAGGACGGTGGCTTCCAGTCCGCTCAGGTGCGGGTAGGGCTCGATGCCGTCGAAGGGGCCGGAAGAGCCGTTGGCATAGCCGAGCCAGAGGCGTTCCAGGCCGAAGTGCCAGGTATTCTGGTCGCCACAGGCACCCAGTTCGAGGGAAGCGCGATGGAGGTCATCCAGACCCCAGCGGATCCCGCTGGCATCTGCCCATCGAGACAACTTGCTCACCCCGTCGGCATCCAGTTCGAAGTGCTGTGCCAGCGCAGGGACTTCCAGCAACGAACGGACCTCGCTGGCCGTGATCCGGTGTTGGTCGAGCGCCAGCAGCCATTTCAGGGCCTGGATGAGCGGGGTACTGAGGTGGGGGCGGGAGAGGGCGATTTCATAGGGAATGAAGCGCGGGTCCCCGGATTCATAGCGATCGAAGACGGCCTCGATGAAGGGGACATAATCTTCGAGCGCGGGGATCATGACCACGATCTGACGGGGCTGCAAGGCGGGGGATGACTGGGTCAAAAGATCGAGCAACTGGTCTTGCAGTACCTGTACTTCGCGCAGGGGGCTATGGGCCCGCTGAAAGACCAGAGAGCGGTCCGTTGCAACAACGACATTCCGCGGGTGCTCGGCCAGGGGGAGCAAATCGCGGATGGCGCATTGAACTTCCTCCAGCAACGTATGCGGGGTTCGTTCATCGAACAGATCGATGCGGGGGAGGTCCGTGGCCTCCGGGATGGAAGGCGCATAGGCATCCAGTTGCCGCATGAAGTCTCTTCCCTGACGACCCCATGCGGCCAGCAGCGGGTGAGCGTGAAGATGCATGTCTTCAAAGGCCGTCATGCTGAAATCATGGTGGCGCCAGGGTTGGCGGCGCCGGACGGCTTGCCAGAGTTCCCGTCCCTCCACGATATCGGACCAGTGAAAACGACAGGGATTGAGCAAAGCCACCAGCACCTGGCAGTGATGCGCCAGGGCATCCAGGATCTGCAGGGTTGAATGGGGCAGCGTGGAGACGCCGAAGACGAGGATACGGGGGGGTAACCCGATGATTTCTCCGCCCCGTTGCAGCCGTTCGAGGACCTGCTGATGCAGGGCCGGGAGGGTGAAGGCGCGTTCGACGGGAGACAGATCCTGCCAGAGACAACGCCACAGGGCGGGTTGCCAGGCTTGGTCCGGCGGGACGGGTAACTCTTCACCCCGCGCCGTGGTCAACTGATTCCGACCCTGAATCCAGTCTGCCAGCCAGGCGGACCGGTAATTCTGGTATTGATCGAAGAGGTCGGCGACTTCGCGGGCAAAGCCATAACGGGCTTCCAGGTCCTCTGCCCGGAGAAGGTGAACGATGGCGGCCAGGGGAGCGGGCAGCGTGTCCTGAAGCGCCAGTTTCATGATGCGCCAGATCAGGGCCTGACGATTCAGGGGGGATCGTTCTGCCACCGCCCGGCCCAGGATTTTGCGGTATGAACGCCACAGGAAACGGCCGGGTAGTTCGACCCGAGTCGCGGCACAGACCCCCAGAGATTCAGCCAGGGAGGACTTGACCCATTCGGCTGTGCCGATACTGTTGACCAGGATGACCTCTTCGGTCAGCGGGGCCAGTGGGTGTTGGCGCATCCAGTGCACCACGGCCTCCTGCAACAATTCCAGGCGGTTACCGTGCAGGACGACGAGACCAGGGGGGGGCATACTCATGGGCGGTACGGATTGGGTGGAAGGGCGGAACTTGTCGCGTGCCGGATCATGAGAACCTTTGTGGAGGAAGGGCCAGGGGGCAGGTTTGGACTTTCATGCTCAGGGCATTATACTGTACGGCGGGATCAATTTTTCTTCCCGGTTTTCAAACCAGGAAAACCGGCTGCCGCCTTATGTCATCAGTGCCGTTTGCGCTCATCGCTCACCCTCTCCCGGAAATACAGACTGTTACGGATGGCCCTGTCCCCGGAGAGATCGTCAGGAGTCAATACCCATGATGGGACACACCCAATGGCTGTTTTTTATGCGCATCGCGCTTTCCTTCCTTCTGGCTTCCCTGGCCGGAGAGGGAATCTGTCGTCTGGTCAAAATGCCTCGAATCACGGGGTATGCGCTGGCAGGGATTCTGCTGGGTCCCTTGGGGTTGGGCTGGGTGGATGGAGAGGATCTGCCCGATTTCAGGTTTCTGGTGGAGTTGACCTTGACCCTGCTGCTCTTCGAGTTGGGCGTTCGGGTGAGTTTGCGTTGGCTGAAATACAATCCCTGGGTCATCGCGTCCAGTCTCCTGGAGTCGGGGGCGACCTTCGTTGCGGTGTTCGGGGTCCTCATGGTGATGGGGTTCGAGGTGAAAAACGCTTTGTCCATCGCGGTCGTTGCCATGGGAACTTCGCCGGTCATCGTGCTGCGGATGGTGACCGAGATGCGCGCTCAGGGGCAAGTCACCCAGCGATTGCTGGTGTTGTGCGGTCTGAATACGGTTTATTCGGTGGTGTGTTTTTACCTGATCATGGGTTGGTTCCAGGGCACATTTCATGGGCAATGGTTCATGGCCCTCTTCCATTCGTTTTATCTTCTTGCGGGGTCCCTGGGGATGGGGCTGGTCCTGGCCTTGTCTTTCAAGTTGTTGCGTCGGATGTTCGAACTATCGGACGAGCAGAGTGCGCCGGTGCTGTTCGGTCTTCTCCTCCTGTTGCAGGCTTTTCTCGTCGCGCTCGAGTTGCCCGTTTTTCTGGCTCCGTTACTGGGGGGGGTGCTGGCCAAGCACTTCGATCCGCGGCCCCATCTCTGGCCCCGCCACTTTGGAACGGCGGGGAGCATTTTGACGATCATTCTGTTCATGATGACGGGGTCCCTGCTGACCCGGAGTGAGTTTATGGTTGGAGCAGGAGCCGCCATGATCGTCGTGTTGGTCAGGTTCGCCGCAAAAGGGCTGGGGGTGTTGTTGCTGGGACCGATCAGCGGATTGAATTTGCGTCAATCGCTGGTGCTGGGTATCGTTCTCATTCCCATGGCTGAAATCCCGCTGGTGGAACTGATGGATATGCGGACCCTGTATCCCCAGGTGGGGGTCAGGATTCTTCCGATCGTTTTCAGCATGATGAACGTGCTTGAAGTCCTGGGTCCCATGGCTGTTCAGTGGGGATTGATTCGCTCGCAGGAATTCCAGGAAAAATCGTCATGACACTTCCTCCTTTTTCTTCTTCCCGTCCCCTGACATTGGGGGTGGAACTGGAATTGCAACTGGTCAATACTTACGATTATGACCTTGTGGATTCCACCACCGATCTGTTGCGTCTTCTGAAAAAAAAGGGCAAGGATTGGGACGTCAAGCCGGAAATCACCCAGGGAATGGTGGAAATGGCTACCGGGATCTGCACCTCCCATGCCGATGTCTTCGGGCAACTCGACGAGATTCGCCAGGGCATTGTAGAGTGTGCCGACCGTCTGGACATCGGGGTGTGCGGCGGGGGAACCCATGCGTTCCAGCACTGGAGCGAACGTCGTATTTATGACACGCCCCGCTTTGACCAGTTATCCTCTCTCTACGGGTATCTGGCCAAGCAGTTCACGATTTTTGGACAGCATGTCCATGTGGGATGCGACAATGCGGATGAGGCATTGATCCTTCTTCATCTGCTTTCGGGGTTCATCCCGCATTTCATCGCCCTGAGCGCGTCCTCACCATTCGTTCAGGGCAATGATACGGGGTTTCATTCGGCCCGCCTGAATTCCGTCTTTTCGTTTCCCCTGAGTGGACGTGCTCCCCTGGTTGAAACGTGGGACTCCTTTGGGGAGTACTTTGATTCCATGATGGCGACCGGGATCGTCAAAAGTATGAAGGATTTTTACTGGGACATTCGACCCAAGCCCGAATATGGGACGATCGAGGTGCGGGTCATGGATACGCCCCTGACGGTAGGAAAAGCAGCCCAGATTGCGGCATTCATTCAGTCACTGGCCCGTTATCTGATCCTCGAGCGCCCTTATTCTCCTCAGGAAAAGGATTATCTGGTTTATACCTTCAATCGTTTTCAGGCCTGCCGGTTTGGATATGAGGGGGTTTATGTCAGTCCCCGGAACCATGAACACCGTTCCTTGTCCGAAGAAATTCTGGATACCCTGGATAAAATTGAATCCCACGCCATCGCCCTCAAGGCGGATGAAGCCTGTGCCGCCCTGCGTCGTGAAGTGTTGACCGCCAGCAGTGATGTGGATTGGCTGCGTCGACAGCATGCACAGACAAAGTCTCTGGCCGAAGTGGTGCAAAGGCAATGTGCGCGTTGGCGGGCCTGAGGGACAGATTCGCCAGCCGAGACCGGCAGGGGGGCTGCGTTTGACGCTTGACTGAGGGGTAGGGAAATGCATTTTCTGAAGAGATTTGATGCCGAAGCGAGCAAGGTCTCTGCGCCGGTGGTTCCGAAAAAACCCCGGATCGGACTGGTGCTGGGTGGGGGGGCTGCCCGGGGCTGGGCGCATGTGGGGGTGATCAAAGCCCTGGAAGATGCCGGCATTCATCCTGACCTGGTCTGTGGAACCTCCATCGGGGCTTTGGTCGGCGCGGTGTATGCGGCTGGCGAACTGGGTCGGTTTGAACAGTGGCTTCTGGACATGAACATGAGGAATATCTTTTCATTGCTGGACGTCAGTATGAAGGGAGGAATGCTCAAGGGAGAAAAACTGATTGAGTACTTTCGGGTTCACTTCGTGGATCGTCCCATAGAACAATTGGCTTTGCCTTATGGGGCGGTGGCAACGTGTCTGCATTCGGGAATGGAGGTCTGGCTGCGCGAAGGCTCGGCAATCGAAGCCATGAGGGCTTCCATTGCTTTTCCTGCGCTGTTTACGCCGGTACGGCGAGACGAGAGATTTCTGGTGGATGGGGGGTTGGTCAACCCCGTTCCCGTGTCCCTGGCAAGAGCGATGGGCGCCGAATTCGTCATTGCCGTGGATTTGAACACGGACCTTCTTCAGCCCTGGATGCGTCCGGAAATGACAAAACCCTCGTTACGGGAAATTTTGAGTAATAGTATCAATATTATGCAATTACGTATTGCGCGCGGGCGGTTGGCGGGAGACCCGGCGGACGTGCTCATTACCCCCAAGGTGGGCCATGTGGGCTTTTTCGATTTTCATCGCGGGGTAGAGGCCATCGAGGTGGGGTACAAGAGCGTGGCCGGAGTTCTGCCTGCTTTGCAGGGACTTCGTTGAACGCGTGAGTACTTCATGCCTGCTGTCTGCGCTTTCGCCAAATCGGTCATTTTGAAACGGGCAAGGGCTCATCCTTCAGGATTTCTTTTGTCAGATAAGCGTTGAGAGAGGTCCCCAGTTCCTCTTCGGCTTTATGCAGGCTGGCTTTCAATTGCACTTCCTTCTTCTTTTTTTCGTCCTTGCTCATCTTTTCCAGTTCGTCGCTGTTGTCCGTGATGAATGAACTGTCCTTCCAGATCGTCTGCCGGTCCGTCGACGATACCAGGGCACCCTCCAAAGTTACCGGGGCATAGGTTTCCCCCATCAGCCAGTCAATGCCGTTCCAGGTCAAATATTCCTGCCCAAATTCTTCAGTTGCCATCGCAAGGCCCAGCCACGGATTTTGAGTGGCCGTTCCGACAACGATGCCCTGAACGGTCCCCTCTATGATTCCGGAACCGATGAACAGTTTTTTCCACCTTTCATTCAGACTCCCGTAGCCACTCAGGGTAACGGTCAGGTATAGCGCGGTCGGGTTGTGCGGTAATGCGGCCAACTTCTGGCAGGAGGGCAGTTTCGTGACGTTCAGGCGCGGCGATTTGATCATGTTCCTGTTCAGGTAATCGTTGACGGCTTCAAGGGCCGCCGCATTTTCTTCGTCAAACCTGTTCTTGTTTTTTTCCTTGGTGAGCGCTTTATCCAGAATGTTCATCTGTGCCGTCGACTCGACACAATAATAGATCGAAATGGAATCGTTCTGTTTCAGGGGCAGGGGGTCGTGTACGGAGACAGTCGAACATCCTGCAAATACGAGTGAAAAGACTGCCACGAATCTTGATTTGCGCACTGGGTTCCTTCTTCTACCAGGAAAATCTCGCCCTATTGTCGCTTTCTTTCAGTTCTGGTGTTGTATCAAATCCGGATGTGAGCGCGGAGGTCTCTGGACTGTCTGATGGTGCCCGGGGCCGGACTCGAACCGGCACACTGTCGCCAGCGTCAGATTTTGAGTCTGATGCGTCTACCAATTTCGCCACCCGGGCAGCAGCCGTGCATTATAATGCGCTTCATGGATTTCTGCACGAGTGACTTCGATTATATTCTGCCCTCCCACCTGATAGCCCAAACTCCGACGGCAGTGCGGCGTGCCAGCCGGCTGCTTCATTTGTCCGGGCGGGGGGTACAGGATCGGTGGTTTGTTCAACTTCCCGAGTTGCTGTCGGCGGGCGATCTCCTGGTTTTCAATGATACGCGCGTGATCAAGGCGCGGGTGTTTGGCCGGAAATCCAGCGGCGGACGGATCGAGGCCCTGGTGGAGCGGGTTGTGTCGGCTTCCGAAGCCTGGGTGCAGATTCGTGCCAGTCACGCGCCCCGTGCGGGAGGCCTGATCCATTTTTCCGACGGTCGGGCATGGGAAGTCCTGGAAAAATCCGAGGATCTTTACCGGGTTGGGTTGATCGGTGCGGGGACCGGGGTGGACTTTCATGCCTGGCTGGAACAGGTGGGGTCCCTGCCGCTGCCCCCCTACATCGAGCATTCGGCCAGTACGGTGGATGCCGAGCGTTATCAGACCGTCTATGCCCGGAATCCCGGTGCGGTAGCGGCCCCCACGGCGGGGTTGCATTTCGATGAAGCGATGATGGAGACGGTGCGCGCCTGCGGCGTTGAAACGGCCTCCCTGACCTTGCATGTGGGCGCCGGAACCTTTCAACCCGTGCGTGTGGAGCGTCTGGCGGAACATCACATGCATGCGGAATGGTTCAACCTCCCTGCGGAAACGGAGGAGGCCGTCCGGCGTACCCGGGCCCGCGGTGGACGGGTCGTGGCGGTGGGGACCACCAGTTTGCGGGCGCTGGAGGCAGCCGCAGCGGGGGGGGAATTATGTGCAGGGGCCCAGGAAACCCGACTGTTCATCACCCCTGGGTACCGTTTTCAGGTGGTGGATCGCCTTCTGACCAATTTTCATTTGCCTCGTTCCACCTTGCTCATGCTGGTCAGTGCCTTTGCCGGAATGGATGCAGTGCGGCAGGCTTATGCCCATGCCGTTGCGCAGGCCTATCGGTTTTTCAGTTACGGGGATGCCATGTTGGTGGAAAGAAATAAAGATGAAGTTTGAGGTATTGTCCCAGGATGGCAAGGCGCGTCGGGCGCGCCTGAGTTTGCCGCATGGCGTGGTGGAGACGCCCGTATTCATGCCGGTAGGAACCTATGGTGCCGTCAAGGGCGTAACTCCCGATGAACTGATGGCCCTGGGGGCCCGGATCATTCTGGGGAATACGTTCCACTTGTGGTTGCGCCCGGGCCTGGAGGTGTTTCGGGCGCAAGGGGGACTGCATGGGTTCATGAACTGGCAGGCCCCGATCCTGACAGACTCGGGGGGATTTCAGGTGTTCAGTCTGGGGGCATTGCGCAAGATTTCGGAAGAAGGGGTCACCTTTCGCTCTCCCATCAATGGCGATCGTTTGTTCCTGACCCCGGAAATCTCCATGGAGATCCAGCGCGTCCTGAATTCGGACATCGTCATGGCCTTTGACGAGTGCACACCTTATCCGGCCACCGAGCCGGAGGCCCGTCGTTCCATGGAATTATCCCTGCGCTGGGCTGATCGTTCCTTGCGTGGTCATGAAGGAAATCCCAATGCCCTATTCGGGATCATCCAGGGCGGAATGTACGAACCCCTGCGTGAAATCTCGGCGCGAGAAATGGTGGCGCTCGATTTTCCGGGTTATGCCATCGGCGGTTTGTCCGTGGGGGAACCAGCGGCAGATCGGGCGCGGATCCTGGCGCATACCCCGACCTTGTTGCCGGCCCACAAACCGCGTTACCTGATGGGAATGGGGACGCCGGAGGACATCGTGAATGCGGTGTCTGCGGGAATCGACATGATGGATTGCGTCATGCCCACGCGCAACGCGCGCAACGGGTGGTTGTTTACCCGCTTCGGGAACGTCAAGATTCGCAATGCCGGGTACCGGAATGATGGTCGGCCGCTCGATCCCACTTGCCCCTGCTATACCTGCCAACACTTTTCGCGCAGTTATCTGCACCATCTCCAGCAGGCCAGAGAGATGCTGGGGGCGCGTCTCAATACGCTGCATAACCTGCATTACTATCAGACCCTGATGGGCGAATTGCGTACCGCCATCGAAACCGGCACGCTCGCCAAATTCGTTCAACAATTTCAGGCAGATCGTGCGCGTGGAGTGAAGTGATCCTATCGTGTTAGAATCGTGAAGTTTTTTTGGAGGGACTCATGCTGATTGAAAATGCCTTTGCCGATCTGTCCGGTGGTGGATCCGCCCCTGATATGGGGATCAACCTGTTTTTCATCGCGTTCATGTTTCTGGCGCTTTATTTCATGATCATCCGCCCCCAGCTGAAGCGTCAGAAAGAGCAGAAAGCCTTGCTGGAGTCCCTGAGCAAAGGGGATGAGGTGGTGGTGGGCGGGATTGTCGGCAAGATTGTCGAAATCGATGCCAATTTTGCCCGACTCGAAGTGGCCAAGGGTACCGTGATACAGGTTCAGCGCTCTGCCGTAAGCAATCTGCTGCCCAAGGGAAGTCTCAAATAAACCGGCCTCGGAGGCCGCACCAGGAATATTGATGAACCGTTTTCCGCTCTGGAAGAATTTGCTGGTCTTTTGTGTGATTGCTCTGGGCGCACTGTATACGCTACCCAATTTTTTCGGCCAGTCGCCTGCCGTCCAGATCTCCCCGCTGGGAACCACCCCTCCCCTGGGGCCGGGGATGCAAAATCAGGTGGAACAGGCCCTGAGGGCGGCCCAGTTGGTCGAGACCCGTGCTTCCCTCGATGGGACCGGATTGCGGGTGCGCTTTGCCGATACGGATACTCAATTGAAGGCGCGGGACGTCATCGATCGTGCGCTGAATCCCGAGGGACAGCCTCAGCGCTATGTGGTGGCGCTCAACCTGGTGCCCAATTCTCCGTCCTGGCTGTCGGAGATTGGTGCATTGCCCATGTATCTGGGGCTGGATCTGTCGGGCGGGGTGCATTTTCTGCTCCAGGTGGATCAGCAGGCCGCGTTGACCAAGCGACTGGAAGGAGATGCGGCGGAAGTTCGGTCGGAGTTGCAGGACAAACAGATTTACTACGACGGACTGAACCGGGACGGGGAAAGGCTGGTGGTGCATTTTCATGATGGGATCTCCTTGTCTTCCGCCCAGCAAGTTCTGGAAAACACGCACCATGATATGAATCTGAAGGCCGAAGGGGACGATCTGGTGTTGTCTTTGAAGCCGGAAACCCGCACGGCCATCCAGGATCAGGCCGTCAAGCAGAATATTCTGGCCTTGCGTAACCGGGTCAACGAGTTGGGCGCCAAGGAACCGATCATCCAGCAGCAGGGCGCAGACCGCATCATCGTTCAACTCCCCGGCGTGCAGGATACGGCCAAGGCCAAGGACATCATCGGTCGAACGGCCTCTCTGGAAATCCATCTGGTGGATGAAGAACATCCCAACCCGGTTTCGGTGACCCAGGTGCCGCCCGCTGGCGATCTGCTGGTGCTCGATCGCCAGGGGATTCCGGTATTCGTGCGCAAGGCCGTGGTGTTGAGCGGGGATGTCATTACCGATGCCGGTGCCGGCTTTGATTCCCAGAACAATCGTCCCACCGTTAACATCAGCATGGATGCCAAGGGTGCGCGCATCATCCGTCAGGTCTCGCGGGACAATCTCAAAAAACGCATGGCCATCCTGCTTCTGGAAAAGAGCAAGACCGAAGCCATCAGTGTGGCCACCATACAGGATGAACTGGGGGCGCGTTTTCAGATTACCGGGCTGCAAAGTTCCAAGGAGGCCAATGATCTGGCGTTATTGCTGCGCGCCGGAGCCTTGGCGGCCCCCATGGATTTTCTGGAAGAGCGGACCGTGGGACCCAGTCTGGGGGCGGAAAACATTGCCCGGGGTTTTCATTCCACCTGGATCGGATTTGCCGCCATTGCGGTTTTCATGATGGTTTATTACGCCCTGTTCGGGACCATATCGGTGGTGGCCCTGGCGGTCAATGTCCTTCTGCTGGTGGGGTTGTTATCCTTGCTACAAGCCACGCTCACCCTGCCGGGCATGGCAGCGATTGCGTTGACCGTGGGGATGGCCATCGATGCCAACGTGCTGATCAACGAGCGGATTCGGGAAGAGTTGCGCAATGGCAATTCGCCAGGGGCTGCCATTCATGCGGGTTATGACCGGGCCTTCGGGACCATCCTGGATTCGAATGTGACGACGGGGATTGCCGGCTTGGCGCTGTTTGCCTTTGGCTCGGGGCCGGTCAAGGGGTTTGCCGTGGTGTTGGTGCTTGGAATACTGACCTCCATGTTCAGTTCCGTATTGGTGTCGCGTGCTTTGATCAACCTGATCTACGGACGCCGCCGCAAGATCGATCATCTTTCCATCGGCATGTGACCTGAGGACGCTATGGAATTTTTTAGGATGAAACGTGACATTCCCTTCATGAGTTGGGGGAAATACACCACTTCGGTATCGCTCATCACCTTTTTATTGGCGGTGTTTTTTCTGTACAGCAAGGGGCTGAATTTTTCAGTGGATTTCACGGGTGGCACCGTCATGGAAGTCCATACGGCGGGTCAAGCCGATTTGACGGGCATGCGTCGGAGCCTGAAGCAGTTGGGGCTGAATGATGCGAATGTGCAGAACTTCGGAAGTTCCCACGATGTATTGATTCGTCTGCCCCTGCGTCACGGGGTCAGCAGTGGTGCCCTTTCGGAAAAGGTGCGTCAAACCCTGTGGCAACAGGATGCCTCCTTGCAGGTGCGGCGGGTGGAGTTTGTCGGCCCCCAGGTCGGCGACGAGTTGGTCAAGGACGGCTCTGCGGCCCTTTTGTTCGTTTCCCTGGGCATCGTCATCTACCTTTCCCTGCGTTTCAAATGGCGACCGGCGGTGGCCACTATCGTGGCCAACCTGCACGATGTGGTGATCATCCTGGGCTTTTTTGCTTTCTTTCAGTGGGAGTTTTCCCTCTCCGTCCTGGCCGCAGTATTGGCTATTCTGGGGTATTCGGTGAATGAATCCGTGGTGGTGTTCGACCGGGTGCGGGAGAACTTTCGCAAGATGCGTGGGGCCTCGGTGGCTCAGGTCATTGACAATGCCATCACACGGACCATGAGTCGGACCATCATTACCCATGGATGCACCCAGTTGATGGTCACTTCCATGCTTTTCTTCGGGGGAGAAGCCCTGCACTACTTTGCACTGGCACTGACCATTGGAATTCTTTTCGGGATCTACTCCTCCGTGTTGGTGGCCAGTCCCATTGCCATGGCACTGGGCATGACCCGTGCCGATTTTCTGGTGAGCGACCGGAAAACCAGCCAACTTCCGGACACCCCGTAATTTCCGTGGATATCCTTCATTTGTTGGCGCACCTGGACGATCATCTGGTGGCCTTGAGCCAGCAGTATGGGTATGCCTCCGATCTGATTTTATTCCTGATCATCTTCAGCGAGACCGGGTTGGTGATTGCACCCTTGCTGCCGGGAGATTCCCTGCTGTTTGTGGCAGGGGCCGTCGCGGCTGGAAATGCCCTGACTCCCGGCCCGTTCAATCTTCCCCTGTTGTGGGTGGTACTGTCTGCAGGCGCTTTTCTGGGCAACCAACTGAATTTCCAGATTGGACGCTGGATCGGCCCCAAAGTGTTTCACTGGGAACGTTCCGTACTTTTCAATCCCAGGCATCTGGCTGAAGCCCATGCCTTTTACGAGCATCACGGCGGAAAAACCATTGTCATGGCCCGCTTCATCCCCATCGTGCGTACCTATGCGCCCTTCGTGGCCGGGGTGGGCGACATGGCCCACACGCGGTTCGCCGTGTTCAATTTCATTGGCGCCATTGCGTGGGTAGGGTCCTTGTTGCTGGCTGGCCACTGGTTCGGGAATGTTCCCTTTGTGAAGGGTCACCTCACGGAAATGATTCTGGGCATCGTAGCGCTGACCCTGCTCCCCATCGGGCTGGCCACCTTGCACCACACCCTGCGCCGTCCCCGCTAAGGATTCGGAAGCGTTTCCTTGAATGACTTTCGTTGCCCCAACTTGTTCGCCAGCGCGTTCAGGTTTGGGTACTGCTGACGCCAGAGCCATTCGGGGAAACGGAAATCCAGCCAGAACAGAAGGCTTCCGGTGGCCAGATCGGACAGATTGAGGGCATCGGCGGTACACCAGGCGCGGGTCCCCAGTTCTTTGGACATCTGGGCAAGCCCCCGTTCCATCTTGCCGCGCTGTCTTTCCATCCAGGCGGGACTTTGTTCCGTTTCCGGGCGACGTTTTTCCAGGACGATGGCGACTCCGGCATCCAGGATGCCATCGGCCATGGCCTCCCAACGTTTGACCACCGCACGCTCGCGCGGGTTATCCGGGATCAGGTGGCCCACCGGGCTGATGGCGTCGAGATATTCCGTGATGACCTGGGAATCGAACAGGGTCAGTCCGTCATCCAGTACCAGGGCAGGAATTTTGCCCAGGGGATTATGTTTTTCGATCAGGGGCGTCTCTCCTGTCATGGCGTCGCCCACCAACTCAAAATCGATATGTTTTTCAATCAGGACGACGCGCACCTTGCGGACGAAGGGGCTGGTGACGGAACCCAGAAGTTTCATGACGAATGATCCTGTGATGGAAGAGTTGGGGGAATTATACACGGGAGTCTTTTCCTCAAACCGATTCGCCCTGACATCGGTACAGTGCGCGGTGCTTATAAAGGCAAAAATAGTGGTATTTGTCGTGTCAAAGATCGGCTCGTTTGGAGTTATGATAGGCACATCAAACTGTTCTACTATAGAGGGTGGCTCAATGAATAACGCATCATCCTTCAGGTTCTTGGATTTGTTTTCCGGGATTGGGGGGTTTCATCATGCTCTGCAGTCCTTGGGGGGGGAGTGCGTGCTGGCGTGTGAAATCGATGGCGATGCACGCAAAATTTATTGTGAGATCTTTGACCCTGCTCAAGAAAAATTTCCGTTCATAGACAATATTCGTCACTTGACCCGTTCTGTCATCGATGACGAAGAAACTCTTTTATCCCCCGAAGACATAAGCCGCCTGGTCCCTGATCACGAGGTGCTTTGTGGCGGTTTCCCCTGCCAACCTTTTTCCAAATCAGGGGGGCAACAAGGAATTAAAGATAAAACCCGAGGAACCTTGTTTTTCGATATCCTTCAGATCATTGAAGCCAAACGTCCTTCCTACCTGTTTTTGGAAAATGTTCGGAATCTGGCTGGCCCTCGTCATGCCGATACTTGGCAGACCATTGTTTCTTCACTGCGGGACTTGGGTTATGTGGTGGCTTCAGATCCCCTCATCTTCAGTCCCCACTTGTTGCCTCCCAAATTCGGGGGGGCTCCACAGGTCAGGGAGAGGGTTTTTATTCTGGGGGTCCGGGAAGATGTGGAAAAGGGACAGATCGAGAATCTGATCCTGTTCAATCAGGGGATGCAGGGAAAGAAGTTATGGGACCCAGACCAGTGGCGAATTGCGGACTATCTCGAGGATGATGAAACCCTCGAAAATATTCAAGATCATGAAGTCAGTAAGAATGAGGAAATGTATCTGGAAGCGTGGAACTATTTCGTAGAAACCATTGAACAGGATCTGCTGCCGGGTTTTCCAATTTGGGCGTTTGCGTTTCAGCCAGAGCCACAATTGACTGCGGATATGGCCTCCTGGGAAGTGGATTTTCGTATCAAGAATTCACGGTTTTATATCGAGAATAAGGATTTTATCGACCAGTGGAAACAGATGAAATGGGGAACAGCACGATTGACCGTGCCAGAGTTTCCGGTTTCGCGGCAAAAATTCGAATGGCAGGCCAGGAAAAAGCATCCGGGGCGGAAAGGTCGAACCTTGAAAGACTTGGTGATCCAGTTTCGCCCCAGTGGTATTCGGGTCAAACCCCCTACCTATCTGCCGGCATTGGTGGCGATCACCCAGACTTCGGTCGTTGGGCCGATGTTGAGAAAACACGCAAAGACTTACCGAAAATTAACGTTGGTGGAAGCGGGTCGGTTGCAGGGATTGCCTGATCACATCTATCAAAAAAAGTCTGTTTCCCCACAAGCTGCTTATAAACAGTTGGGGAATGCGGTAAATGTCGGTACGATCCAGAGGGTGGCGGGGATTTTGTTGGGAGTTTATCCAACGGTGTTTGATAGAGAACCTCAATTGGCTTTGCTTTTTTGATTGGGGATCAGCGGGTTATTTTGATGGAAAATCATGTTGCATCGAAGTGAGATTTTTGATTTGGGCGTTGGATATGGAATATTTTTCTCTTCTTGGACTTCCATCGGCGTTTCGCCAGCCTTTTTGCTTTTTTGAAAGAGTTTGGATGGTTGTCGAATCAAACACGATAAAACGAGCCTCTGTTAAGTGTGCCGAGACTTTTCTTCGACGACTCGGGGCGCCTCTTTGTTTTCTATCCTGTTCATACGGGCTGGTCCCGCCTTTCAATGTATCATGCCAAGCCTTGAACTCGCCGGTTGTGTCGTATTGACAATCAGCGCAGATCATCAGGATTCCATGATGTCCATGGTTTTTCAATGAGATGTCCATGGCCTCACAGTCATTGAGAATGGCACCATGAGCAGTATTTGGATGGGTTTTTATGTCCCAGTTGATTGCCCGTTTAAGATCGAAGGAAACGTTCCCATACATATCCCCCTCTGGACAAATCCGTGAGTTTTCAGGGCGGTTGGCAAGTACTCCTCGGATTAGAAATTCCGCATAGAAGCCAATCCATTCCATCTGTTTCCAATGGCGGCTACCCGCCTGTTTCATTTCCGTGATGCACTGTTTTCCTTCCCACTCAAACGGGATGCAAGTTAAGACTTCGGATAGTATCTCGATATCTTTTTGTATCTCATCAGCAGCCGACATAATAGTACCTCCCCCGGTCGGTCAGGCCGGCTTGTTATTGGATGGAACGGATAAAATCAGATGTATTGTTGGGTCAGTGTGGCAGCCAATCCGGTGTAGGTGGCGGGGGTCAGGGCCAGCAGGCGTGCCTTGTCCTCCTCGGGCAGGTTCAGTTCCTGCACGAATTTCTGCATGATTTCACGGGTAATGGCCTGTCCCCGGGTCATTTCCTTGAGGCGGTCATAGGCGTTGCTCATGCCGTGTTTGCGCATGACCGTCTGAACGGGTTCGGCCAGAACTTCCCAGGCGTGGTCCAGATCTTCGTTCAACCGGGCGACATCGATGGCCAGTTTTTTCAGGCCCTTCTGGCAGGACAGATAGCCCAGCAAACTGTGGCCCAGCCCCACCCCCAGATTGCGCAATACGGTGGAATCGGTCAGGTCCCGTTGCCAGCGGGAAATGGGTAATTTCTCGGCGAGATGGCCCAGAAGGGCATTGGCCAGTCCCAGATTGCCTTCGGAATTCTCGAAATCGATGGGGTTGACCTTGTGCGGCATGGTGGATGACCCCACTTCCCCCGCTTTGAGTTGCTGGCGGAAGTAACCCTGGGAAATATAGCCCCAGAGGTCGCGATCCAGATCGATGAGGATGGTGTTGAGCAAGGCAAACCCCTGCATCAGTTCGGCCAGGGAATCATGGGGCTCGATCTGGGTGGTGTACGGGTTGAACGAGATCCCCAGGGATTCCACGAAAGCCCGGGCCAGGCCAGGCCAGTCTATGGCTGGGTAGGCGCTGAGGTGGGCATTGTAGTTGCCGACGGCGCCATTGAATTTTCCGAGCAGGGCGACGTGTTCCAGACGGGTGCGCTGGCGTTGCAGACGCGCCACCACATTGATCAATTCTTTGCCCACCGTGGTGGGGGTGGCCGCTTGACCATGGGTGCGGGCCAGCATGGGCTGGTGGGCATGGGTCTTGGCCATTTCTTCCAGATGGGCGATCAATTCGTCCAGGGTGGGGAACAGGACGCTGCGACAGGCGGCGGTCAGCATGAGCGCGTGCGACAGGTTATTGATGTCCTCCGAGGTGCAGCCAAAATGGATGAACTCGGCGCAGGTCACGACTTCCGGGTTGCCGGACAGGCGTTCGCGTATCCAGTACTCCAGGGCTTTGACGTCATGGTTGGTGCGTGACTCAATGGCCTTGATCTGCGCTGCATCGCTTTCTGAAAAATTTTCGACCAGGGCATTCAACTGGTGCTGGCTTTCTGCCGAAAAAGGGGGAATTTCTGCGATCTCAGGACACCGGGACAAATGGAGCAGCCAGGCCACTTCCACCTTCAGACGGAAATGGATCAGACCATATTCGCTGAAATACGGGCGCAGTGGGTCCAGTTGCGACCCGTAGCGGCCATCCAGAGGGGATAAAGCGGTCAGGGGAGAGGGGGCCATGGCATCGATCCGCAAAAAGGGCGATTTTACCAGAAGGAAGGTCAGGCATTCGTTCCTTTGGAGATCGTACGCCAAACTTCCTATTTGGTCATGCGCAGGTGGACGGACTCAGGATGATTCCGCCGCCGAGACAGGTTTCTCCCTGGTAGAGAACGGCGGATTGCCCGGGGGTGATTGCCCACTGGGGATCCTCGAAATGAAGGTCGGCAACGGCATTTTCGCGCGCATACGTCAGATGACAGGGGGCGTCTTTTTGACGGTAGCGGTTTTTTGCGCTGTAGACGCCGGGAGAAGGGGGGGTGCCGGAAATCCAGGAAAGTTGCCCGGCGCTCAGGCCGAGGCCGTGGAGCAGCGGGTGGTCATGCCCCTGAACCACGATCAGGCAGTTGTTTGCCAGGTCTTTGGCCGCCACGAACCATGGTTCTCCTGGACCGCCGATCCCGAGGCCCTGGCGTTGTCCCAGGGTATAGAATGCCAACCCCTGATGGTGTCCCACGACCTTCCCGGTGGGCGTTTCCATGGGGCCCGGCCGGCGGGGCAGGTAACGTTCCAGAAACTCCCGAAAGGGCCGTTCCCCGATGAAGCAGATGCCTGTGCTGTCTTTCTTGGTGGCGGTGGCCAGGCCGGCTTTCTGGGCCAGGGCACGGACTTCCCGTTTGGGCAGATGGCCCACCGGGAAAAGGGTGTGGGCCAGTTGAGACTGGTTCAGACGGTACAGGAAATAACTCTGGTCCTTGCCGGGATCGAGCCCGCGCAGGAGTTGGATCTTGCCGTTTTCGTCCTGGACGCGGGCATAATGGCCCGTGGCAATCTTGTCTCCGCCGAGTTTCAAGGCATGGTCCAGAAATGCCTTGAACTTGATTTCCGAGTTGCACAGGATGTCCGGATTGGGGGTGCGCCCAGCCTGATATTCCTCGAGGAAGTAAGAAAAAACCCGCTCCCGATATTCTGCGGAAAAGTTGACCACTTCGATATCGATCTTCAGCACGTCGGCCACTGCCACGGCATCCACCAAATCGGCGCGGGCCGTGCATTCGGGATCGTCTTCCCAGTTTTTCATGAACAGCCCGATTACCTCATAGCCTTGCTCCTTCAACAGCAGGGCACTGACAGAGGAATCTACTCCGCCGGAAAGGCCAACGATGACACGAGGTTTGGACATGGTTCGGAAACTCTGGGAAATGAAAAAAGGCAGAGACGACCCCTGCCTTTTGGTGCGGGGTGATTCAATTTCAGTTGGTCGGCGCGGTCTTCTTGGCGTGCTTTTTATGATGATGGTGCTTCTTCTTGCCATGGGTGGCCGGGGTGGATTTTCCCGCAGCAGGCGCTGCAGCGGGTGCTGCGGCGGGCGCCGGCGCAGCCATGGGGGCGGGAGCAGGTTGGCTGGGTGTCGCATCGGCAGCCATGACTTCGACAGTTGCCAGGGTCGCGAGACCGGTCAAGGTGGCAAGGATGAATTTTTTCATGAAGTTACCTCAAAAAGATCAGTTGGAGACGGGTCGGGCGGTTGAAGGATCGCCGCTTCCCATGCACAGTTTAACGCAGGACTGGAGAAAATCGTTGACCGGCATGAGTGAAAGTGGGGGGATGGGTTTTCACGCGGGAGAGATAAGGGTCGTATAATCGTGGGAAATCGTTTCGATCACGCCCGGCTCGGGTTTATTGTTGAGGTCCCTTATGTATCAGCATATCGTGGTCCCTGTGACAGGGGAAAAAATTCTGGTCGATGCCAATGGCAGGCTCGATGTTCCGGACCAGCCCATCATTCCTTTCATCGAGGGGGATGGGACCGGGGTGGACATCACACCCGTCATGAAGGACGTGGTGGATGCGGTGGTGGCGCAGTGTTACGCCGGTCGACGCAAGATTTCCTGGATGGAGGTGTATGCCGGGGAGAAATCGGTGCGGATGTATGGTCCGGATGTCTGGCTGCCGGAAGAAACCTTGCAGGTCTTGCGCGATTACGTCGTGTCCATCAAGGGGCCGCTGACCACGCCGGTGGGCGGGGGGATTCGCTCCATCAACGTGGCCATGCGCCAGCAACTCGACCTGTATGTGTGCCTGCGTCCCGTGCGCTGGTTTACAGGGGTACCCAGTCCGGTGCGTGAACCCCATAAGACCGACATGGTGATTTTTCGGGAAAATTCGGAGGATATTTATGCGGGCATCGAATGGCCGGCAGAATCCTCCGAGGCGCGCAAGTTGATTGCGTTCCTGCAGCAGGAAATGAACGTGACGTCCATCCGTTTCCCGGAGACTTCCGGCATCGGGATCAAGGCCGTCTCCCGTGAAGGGACGGAACGGTTGGTGCGCAAGGCCGTTCAGTACGCCCTGGACAACCAGCGTCGTTCGGTGACCCTGGTGCACAAGGGAAATATCATGAAGTACACCGAAGGCGCGTTCAAAAGTTGGGGCTATGACCTGTGCCGCCGGGAGTTTGGCGCCGAATTGCTGGATGGCGGTCCCTGGATGCGCTTGCCCAACGGCATTGTCATCAAGGATGTGATCGCCGATGCTTTCCTCCAGCAAATTCTCCTGCGCCCCGCCGAATACGATGTCATTGCGACCCTCAACCTGAACGGGGACTACATCTCCGATGCTCTGGCGGCTCAGGTGGGGGGTATCGGAATCGCCCCGGGCGCCAACCTGTCCGATACGGTGGCCCTGTTTGAAGCCACCCACGGGACGGCCCCCAAGTATGCGGGCAAGGACTATGTGAACCCAGGTTCCCTGATTTTGTCCGCCGAGATGATGTTACGCCATATGGGGTGGGTGGAAGCGGCAGATGCCCTGGTTCGCACCATGGAAAAAACCATCAAGGCCAAAACCGTGACCTACGATTTTGCGCGCTTGATGGACGGTGCCCAACAGGTTTCCTGTTCGGGATTCGGTGCCGCGCTGATCGCCAATCTGGTCTGACCCGAAAGGCGTTGACAGGGCAGCGGGGATGAAGGTAGCATGACCCATGCTTGAAACCATTACCATCATCCTTTTTCTTGCTGCGGTTGCCTTCGTGATGTTCACCTGAGGCAAGGCGGGGGGTGTGGTTGAAATCCCGCCCTGCCTTTGTCCCCCTCATTTCTCAGCGCTGTTTCAGCCAGCGCTGTTTTTCCCGTTCCCAGTCTTTTTCTTTTTCTGCCTCGCGCTTGTCATGTTGTTTTTTGCCCTTGGCCAACCCGATGTCGACCTTGATCCGTCCTTTGCTGTAATGCAGGTTGAGGGGGATCAGGGTATAGCCCGCCCGCTCTACCTTGCCGATGAGTTTGGCGATCTCTGCAGCATGCAGGAGCAACTTGCGGGTCCGGGTCGGGTCCGGGTGGATATGGGTGGAGGCGGTGGGCAAGGGACTGATGTGGGCGCCCAACAGATACAGTTCGCCCTCCAGGATCACCACATAGGCTTCCTTGATTTGTCCCCTGCCGGCCCGGATGGCCTTTACCTCCCATCCTTCCAGGACAATCCCCGCTTCATGGCGTTCTTCGATGAAGTAATCGTGAAAGGCTTTACGGTTGTCGATCAGGCTCATGATGGGGTATCTTGTGCAGAATCCTGCATTTTACCCTAGGGTGGCTCCGTGACGCGTGTAGAAAAGTCGGTATTGGTGATGTATTCCGCCGAAAAGATGTATGGACTGGTGGAAGATATTCCTCAATACCCCCATTTCCTGCCTTGGTGCAGTGCGGCAGAGGTCCATGAACAGGAAGGGCACCGGACGGTTGCGACCTTGCACATCAATTTTCATGGCATTCGTCAGAGTTTTACGACGCGCAATCAGGGAACCCCTCCCCAATCCATGGTCATGGTGCTGGAGAAAGGCCCCTTTCAGCACTTGCAAGGGGAATTTCGTTTCGTTCCGCTGGGAACGGAGGCCTGCCGAATCCAGTTTGTCCTGGAATGGCGCTTCGCCAGTTTCCTGCTGGAAAAAATGGTCGGACCGGTTTTCCACACCATTGCCAACACCATGGTCGACGCCTTCGTCAAGCGTGCAGATGACCTGTATGGAGGGTGAGGCGTGGAAGTGACGGTCGTCTACGCCTTGCCTGAACACCAGTTCATCCGGAAGGTAAGGGTTGCCGACACGGCGCTCGTTGCGGATGCCCTGACGGCCTCGGGTGTGCTGGAGGCGTATCCGGAGATCGACTGGGCGCAGATGGCGATCGGGGTGTGGGGGCGGGTCCGCAGTCTGACCACTCCCTTGCATTCTGGGGACCGCGTGGAAATTTATCGGCCTCGCCAGGTGGACCCCAAGGCTCAACGCCGCGCCCGGCTGAAATCTTCCTGACCGGAGGGGGGGGAAGACTGATTTTCCAGACTGTGGCGCAACTGTTCGAGTTGTTGGCGCAAGGTCTCCAGAGTCTCCTTGCCCAGTTCAGCGAAGACCGGTTCCAGGTAGGCCAGATGGGTCGAAAATATCCGGGCAAACAGGTCTTCACCTGCCGGACTCAGCCTGACCAGAGTGCTGCGCCCGTCGGTGGGGTGGGAGATCCTGAAAATCATGCCCTTTTGCTCCAGGCGGTCGAGTACACCCGTCAGGGTTCCCTTGACCATCAGGGTGTTCTGGCCGATATCCCGACAACTCATCCCCTGCGTATTCCCCAGGGTGGCAATGACATCGAACTGGGGCGAGGTCAGCCCCAGCGTTCGGATATGGGCGCTCGAAAAGGCATCAAAAGCCTGATAGGTGCGCACCAATTCGCGCAACGTGGGGAGAAATTCAAAACAAGTGGTCGGCATAAAGGGGCTTGCGTATTTAGTACGAACGCGTACATTGTAATTTCCGGAAATCGCTTCATTGTATAGGAAAACATCATGCCTCATACCGTACAAGTCGGGAAAGGAGCGGAATATCGGCTCTGTGTTTGCGGAAAGAGCCCCGATAGTTTATTTTAAGTCTAAATCGCGTTAGAATCCCAGGATGAGTACCTCACCGTTCCTCCGGGATTTTTTTCGACCGCCCCTCTGGCATGATTGGGGGGCGGGTTTCGTGTGCCAAACGCGCTGTGAAGGTTTGCCGGATCCCCGATGGGGGATATGGAATTCAACGCTGGCGCAGGAACTGGGGTTGTCCGAAATTCCTACCCAGGAAGCCAATGTCCACTTCTCCGGAAATGGCCCACAGGTGCCCTGGTGCAGCGCTTACGCAGGGCATCAGTTTGGCCAGTGGGCAGGGTTGCTGGGTGATGGACGGGCCCATACCCTGGGACGAGATCCGGCAGGAAATCAGGAAATCCAGCTCAAGGGGGCAGGCATGACCCCTTATTCACGGCGTGGAGACGGGCGCGCCGTGCTGCGCTCTTCCCTGCGTGAATATCTGGGGTCAGAAGCCATGGCAGGATTGGGGATTCCCACCACCCGTGCGCTGGCTCTGCTGACTTCCTCCCTGCCCGTACGGCGTGAAACCCGTGAAACGGCTGCCATCGTGGCACGGGTGGCCCCCAGTTTCCTGCGTTTTGGTCATGTGGAACATCTGGCCTGGCACGGCTTTCCTGCCGAATTGAAACGACTGCTCGATTTGTTGATCACGTTTCATTATCCTGCGGCCAGACATCAGCCCAATCCAGTATTGAGCGTACTGGAGGCAGTGGTGGAACGTACCGCGCACCTCATGGCGGCCTGGCAATCGGTGGGGTTTTGCCATGGGGTCATGAATACCGATAACATGTCTCTGCTGGGACTGACGCTTGATTATGGGCCCTTTGCCTTTCTGGACCGTTACGACCCGCAGTTCATTGGTAATCATTCCGATCAGGAGGGGCGTTATGCCTATGATCAACAACCCGGGATTGGGGCCTGGAATTGTGCCGTCCTGGGCAGTGCATTGAGTGTGCTGATCGACGATGAAGAAGGCATCCAGACCGTGCTGGGACGGTATGAACCGAAATTTTCCACATCCTTGCTGAGCCGTTTTCGCCGCAAGTTGGGATGGCGGAAACCTTTGCCCGAGGACCCGTCCCTGATAGAGTCCCTGCTGTCTCTCCTGCACCGGAACCAGGTGGATTTTACCCGTTTCTTTCGTTTTCTGGCCCAGGATGCCGTACAGGCAGAACCTGCGCGTCTGGAGGATGAAGCCGAATTTCAGGGCCCGTCCTCCTGGACCGAGTGGGTAAGCGCCTATCGGGAACGATGTGCGCAGGAAGAAAGTTCCACGGGGGTAAGGGCACAGGGGATGCGTGCCGCCAACCCCAAATATGTTTTGCGTACCTATCTGGCAGAATTGGCGATTCGTCAGGCCCAACAGGGAGACTTTGCCATGGCTCGCGATCTGGAAACTGTGCTGCGAACGCCCTGGGATGAGCATCCCGAATTTTCTGCCTGGGCTCTCGCGCCCCCGGACTGGGCCGGGGCTTTGACCCTGAGTTGCTCCTCATGACTGTCCAGACCCAGGCCCGGGACAGGCACTACCGCTATTATGATCTGATCATGGCGGCTTTCATCTGCATTCTGCTGTGTACCAACCTGATCGGGGCAGCCAAACAGACGACGCTCAGCGTGCCGGGATTCAGGACTTTTACCGTGGGTGCAGGGGTGTTGTTCTTTCCCATTTCCTACTTTTTCGGGGATGTTCTAACCGAGGTCTATGGCTATGCCCGCGACCGCCGGGTCGTCTGGGCGGGATTCACGGCTCTGGCCTTCGCCTCCCTCATGGCTTGGGTGATCGTTTCCCTCCCCCCCGCGCCCAATGTTTTCATGGCGACCTTTCAGGGGCAACTGGAGGGGGTATTCGGAAATACCTGGCGAATTGCTGCCGGCTCCATGCTGGCTTACTGGTGCGGCAGTTTTTCCAACAGTTACGTCCTGGCCCGTCTCAAGGTGAAGATGCGCGGACGATGGCTGTGGATGCGTGCCATTCTTTCGACGGCGGTTGGGGAGGGCCTGGATTCACTGCTTTTTTACGGGATTGCTTTTTACGGAATATGGGAGACCCGGGATTTGATCGAGGTGGCGATCCTGGAGTATGGCATCAAGGTCTTTTGGGAAGCCCTGGCCACGCCCCTCACCTATGCGCTGGTCAATTTCCTGAAACGGGCGGAACAGGAAGATTTTTACGACGAGCATACCCATTTCAACCCATTTTCCATCGAGCCCTGAAGCATGCCGGAATTGCCTGAAGTCGAAGTCACCCGCCAGGCGCTCAGCTCCCACGTGACCGGTCGGATCTGGGTGGGTGCCGTGATTCGGGAGAGCCGCTTGCGTCATCCCGTTCCTTCGGCGTTGGCGAGTCCCGAACCCCAGCAGGTTCTGCAGGTACGACGACGGGGAAAATATCTGGTACTGGAAATGAGTCACGGGGCGCTGATCATTCATCTGGGCATGAGCGGCACCCTGCGCTACCTGACCCAGTCAGTGCCTGCGCAACGGCATGAGCATGTGGACCTGCTGTTCGCAGACGGAAGCCTGGTGCGCTATCGTGACCCCCGCCGGTTTGGCGCGCTGCTCTGGGTTCCCCGTCCTGCGGAAGCCCCTCAAACGTCTTTCTGGCAGACTCACCCCTGTTTTTCCAGGATGGGGCGGGAACCCCTGGAAGCAGGGTTTGACGGGGCCTGGTTTCATCGCGCCACGCGCGGCCTGAAGGTCGCCATCAAACCCCTGTTGCTGGAAGGTCGGTTGGTGGTGGGGGCCGGCAATATCTATGCCTGCGAAAGTCTCTTCCTGGCCGGGATCGACCCGCGTCGCGCGGCGGGCCGGATCGGCCTGGAGCGCTACCATCGTCTGGCCCAGGCGGTGCGTCAGGTTCTGGAACAGGCCATTCGGGCCGGTGGGAGTACTCTGCGCGATTTTGTGGGGGTCACGGGGGAGGGCGGGTATTTTCAGCAGCAACACCAGGTTTACGGTCGCACGGGACAACCCTGTGTGCGCTGTGCAACGCCCATCCGTCAGATTCGTCAGGGACAACGCTCTACCTGGTATTGTCCGCGCTGCCAGCGCAACTGATCCGCGCCGAGATGAGTTCCAGGGTGGTGGCGTAGCGGGTCCGCAACTCCTGGGGGGAGGAAACGGTAAAGCCGAGGTCGTGCAGTTGGCCATTGTCCACCCCATAGACCCAGGCGTGGACGGTGACGGGTTGCCGGCGTTCCCAGGCATCCTGGACCACGGTGGTCTGGCAGACGGTGAGGGCCTGTTCCATGGCATTCAATTCGCACAGGCGGTCATGACGCAGGTTGGCGGGGCACCGCTCGATGAGTTCCTCATGCTTCTCATGGACATCCCGGACGTGCCGTAACCAGTTATCGGCAATCCCGACGCGCATTCCGGTCAAGGCGGTGCGCACGCCCGAGCAGCCATAGTGACCCACCACCATGATATGACGCACCTTCAACTGGTCCACGGCAAACTGCAGAACCGACAGGGAATTGAGGTCGCTGTGCACCACGACATTGGCCACGTTACGGTGTACGAAGACCTCTCCAGGGGCCAGGCCGGTGATCTGATTGGCCGGGACACGGGAGTCGGAACAACCGATCCAGAGGTATTCAGGGGCCTGTTGGGTGGCCAGTGCCTTGAAGAAGTTGGGGTCCTCGGCCAGCATGGAGTCCACCCAAAGGCGGTTATTGTCAAAGAGGTGTTGCAGGGGATGGGGAGAAACCGTCATGCGTTGAAATCCTTTGTTGAATCAGGGCGGCCCGCGAGGTACCGAAGTATACCCTGATTAGTCCAGGGTTTTCGCGGGCGGGGGCGGGGCATGCAAGCCTGCGCGCCAGCCGAGGATCAGCATGGTCAGCACCAGTGCCTTCTCAGACCAGAAGACACCCGGCAGACCTTCGGATTTCCGGAACAGGGCAAAGGCTGCGAGCGCGACCAATACCAGCAGGGGCAGCCAGCGCCCCCGGGTCGTCCCCCAGGTCCAGCGTTGCGCCCAGGCCAGTCCAGCGAGGGCGCAGAGCCATCCGCCAGCTGCCCCTACCAGCACATCCAGAGGCCAGTGTACGCCGAGGGCAATACGGGAGGCAGCCACGGCGGATCCCACGAGAATCAAGGCCCAGCGTGTGCCAGGGGTGCGGAGTGGGAGACCGTGGATGAGAAGGGCGATCAGGGTGAAGATGGCGGTGGTATGTCCCGAGGGGAAGGACCCATGCAACAGGCGGGGGCCGATGACCGTCACCGTCAGAACGGCGGGGGGGCGCGGCGCGTCTATCCAGTGCTTCAAGCCATGGGAAAAAAGGAAGGCCAGCAGGGCGGCCAGCAGGGCAGCCCATAACAGATCCGGGCGCCGTCGCCACCAGGGAAACAGGAGCAGGGGGACCAGTGCGGAATCCCCCAGTGCCGTCCAGTGGGTCCACAGCAGGGGAGGCAGGCAGGAGAAAAGCCGATGCAATACCTCGAACAGGGGCAGATTGGTGCAGGTCAAGGCAACTTCGAGAGCCAGTCCCAGGCACACCAGAGGGAAGGTCCAGCGCCAGAGTGTTCGAGTAGAGAGGGGTGGCGGAGTCATTGGGGCAGAATTTGAACCAGATAGAGACCGCCCATGGCGTACAGGACGACATGAGGGGGGAGGTTGGAAAGGTGGTCTGCCCGGATGAAAACCCAATCTCCGGGATGGGCCGGTCGGTTGACAGTGGCTCTGCCACTGTACACGGCAAAACTGGGCATGCGATCGTCTGCAACGATCGGCCCCGGGTGCTGACGACTCCACTGGGCCAGGACGCGCACCGGGGTTTGCTGCAAGCGGGCGGCCACCGGCATGAGTATCGTGGTCAGGATCAGGGTACTCATCACGCCGGTGGCCCCCAGAGCCAGGCTGCGCGCAGAAAGATGTTCAGGGATCGGATGGACCCGGATGACCACGAACCCCAGCAGGGCACAGAGCAGCAGCAGGCCGGTCACGCCTGTCCACCAGCCTGTGGTGAAAATGTCCGGGCCCTGGAGAAGCAGGGCGCGCAGGTAGGGATTGGAGGTGGACCGCGCCTGGGATTGGACGATGAAAGGTAAACTGATGACCAGGGCGGGCATGAGAAACCATGGGAGCCAGAGGCTCCAGGAATGCTTGAGGGAGTGGCGGTGCTGGGCCATGAGCAGGAAGAGGGGGGGTAACCCGATCAGCAGATAGTGGGGCAACTTGGTATGCGCCAGGGAAAACAGGGCAAAAACCGTAGCAAACCAAAGCAACAGGAACTGGGTCAGGGGGCTGGCGCGATCGCGCCAGCCTTCTCCCAGCGATTTCAATAACAGGGGTGTATGAGGCCAGGCAATCACCAGCAGCACGGGCAGGTAATACAGAACGCTTCCCCCATGCCCCTGCAGGGTGCCGGTGAGGCGTCCGAGGTTTTCCCGCCACAGGAAATAATCGATGAAGCGGGGCCCCATCAAGTGGTACTGGACGACGTACCAGGGCAGGGCCAGCGTACAAAAAATGAGCCATCCCCAGCCATTGAAGGCGCTGCGGAACCAGCGCTTCCATTCTTTGTGGAGTCCGTAGAACAGGAAACTGGTGAGTGCGGGGACCACCACGGCCACCGGCCCCTTGGCCAGAAAGCCGAGTGCCATCCACAGCCAGGTACGCCGTTCAGCCCAGGGATCCTGCGTTTTCCAGGCTCGATAGAGATCCAGTTGGGCCAGGGTGATGAGGAGACAGAGAACCCCGTCCATTGCTGCGGCGTGGGCCGATACCGTGACGCCCAGAGAGGTGGCACAGAGCAGGGCGGCCAGCGCCCCGGCTTCAGGCCCCCAGTGTCGGCGGGCAAAGCGGCCCAGAATGAGCATCCAGAGCAGACAAGCCAGCAGTGAGGGCAAGCGGAAAACCCAGGCATGGACGCCGAATACCTTGACCAGCGGGGCCTCGAGCCAAAAAGCCAGGATGGGCTTTTCAAAAAAAGGCTGACCGTTCAGGGTCGGGGTAATAAAGTCGCCGCTGCGGGCCATTTCCACAGCGACTTCTCCGTACTCTCCTTCGTCCTCGTCAAACAGGGGCAACTGGACCAGGGCCAACCAGGTGGTCAGTAGGGCCAGGATCCACAAGCCTTTCAGTCTGCGCACCAAGTCGGACATGAACCGCCTTCAGCAAGTTTCAGCCAGCGCGTTTGCGAATGGGCGCCTTGTTCTGGCGTGGTTCTGCCGACCAGGGGGTGCGTGCTTCACGGTGCTGGGGCCGATCCTGCGCAGGATTGCTGCGTCCCTTGCTGGCAGGACCAGGGCGGGCAGACCGGGAAGGGGGGCGAATGGGCATGCGCGGCTCGAATCCGGCGATGGTATGAACATCGATGGATTTCCCGGTGAAGCGTTCGATGCGCTGCAGTTGCAGGAAATCGCGGCTGCTGGCCAGGGAAATGGCGATTCCCTTGTTGCCGGCGCGGCCGGTACGGCCAATCCGGTGGACATAGTCTTCGGCCACTTTGGGCAGATCATAGTTGATGACGTGACTGATGCCGGGGACATCGATTCCGCGCGCAGCCACATCGGTCGCCACCAGAACGCGCAAACGTCCGTGGCGCAGGCCGTCCAGGGTGCGGTTACGGGCCCCCTGATGCATGTCGCCGTGAAGTGCGGCCGCAGAGTGGCCTTGTCCGCTCAGGTCGTCGGCCAGCAGGTCGGCATCGCGCTTGGTGGCGGTGAAAATGATGGCCTGGTTGAGGTCGACGTCGGTCAGCAGGTGGGCCAGCAGACGATTCTTGTGGGCCAGATTGTCCACATAGTGGAGGCGCTGGTCGATGTTTTCATGGGCGGCCTTGAGGGAGGTGGCCTCGATGCGCACGGGGTCCCGCAGGAGGGTTTCGGCCAGGCGCGCAATGGGTTTGTCGAAGGTGGCAGAAAACATCAGGGTCTGACGGGTGATCGGGGTGGCGCTGGCGATGCGTTTGACATCGTCGATGAACCCCATGTCGAGCATGCGGTCGGCTTCATCCAGGACCAGCATTTCGACTTGGGACAGATCGACCCGCCGACTGTCCATCTGGTCGAGCAAACGTCCCGGCGTGGCCACCAAAATGTCGTAGGGGCGTGCCAGATTGCGGTTCTGGACCGGATAGGGCGTTCCGCCCAGCAAGGTCACGGTGCGAACCTGTTTCAGGTTTTTTCCGTAGATTTTGGCGGCTTCGGTGATCTGGCTGGCCAGTTCCCGGGTGGGGGACAGGATCAGCAGGCGCGGGCCTTTTCCGCTCAAGGGGCGAGTGGCCAGACGATGCAGGGCCGGCAACATGAAGGCGGCAGTTTTGCCCGATCCGGTGCGTGAGGTGACCATCAGGTCGGAGCCCGTCAGCAGGGCCGGAATGGCCTGGGCCTGGACGGGGGTGGGTTCGGTGTAGCCGGCTTCGGTAACGGCGCTGAGCAGGCGGGGGTCCAGATTCAAGTGTTCAAACAACATGGGGGTAGTCAATGTACTAATCCTCGAGGGCGAAGCGACAGGTAAAGGGAACCCGGGAGGGTTCACACGAGCCTCAGATGAAAAAACAGCGGAGAACCGCCGGCGTAAGTCACTAACCGGCAAAAGACATTCAGAAATGAATGGATAAGGTCAGGGACACTGCACTACCTGTCGCATGCAGTGCCGGCATGATAACAGAAAGCGCAAAAAAATGAAAGGATGAATAGGTTGCCGGGGAGGAGGCCTGTCGGACTTGAAGAGATCCTGTGTCAGGTAGGGAGGATCAGGCCTTTTCCCTGAGTGCCCGGCGCAGGACCTTGCCCACGGTGGAATGGGGAAGTTCGGTCCGGAATTCGATGTGGCGCGGGACCTTGTAACCCGTCAATTCCTGGTGGCACCAGGCAAGAAGTTCCTGTTCCGTGAGGTTGGGGTCGCGACGCACCACAAACACCGTGATGGCTTCGCCCGAATGAATATCCTCGACGCCGATGGCAGCGACTTCGGCAATCCCCGGGTGGTGAGAGAGAATTTCCTCGATTTCATTAGGGTAGACGTTGAACCCGGAGACTTTGATCATGTCCTTTTTACGGTCCAGCAGGGTCAGTGTTCCAGTCGGGTTCCAGCGCCCGATATCGCCGCTGCGAAAATACCCGTCGGGCCAGAAAGCCTGGCTGGTTTCTTCCGGTTGCTGCCAGTAGCCAGACATGACCTGAGGTCCGCGGATGCAGACTTCACCGCTGGCCTGGGGGGGGACTTCGTTGCCTTCGTCATTGCGCAGGGAGATCTCGGTGCACGGTAGAGGGTACCCCACGCTGCCATCAAATTCCTGGACGTCAAAGGGGTTCAGACAGACCCCGGGAGAGGTTTCGGTCAACCCGTAGGCCTGATTGACGCAGCATCCCGTGACGATTTGCCAGCGTTGGGCCACTTCGCTCTTGACGGCCATGCCTCCACCCAGGGTGGATTTGAGGTGAGAGAAGTCCAGATGGGCAAAGGCCGGATGGGACAGCAGAGCGGCAAACAGGGTATTGACTCCGGTAAAGACGCTCATGGGGTAGGACTTCAGGGCGCGAACCAGTCCGGGGATGTCGCGCGGGTTGGGGATCAGCAGGTTGGTGGCGCCCAATTTCCAGAACAGCAGGCAATTGGCGGTCAGGGCAAAGATATGATAAAACGGCAAGGCCGTGACGATTTTTTCCTGTCCGGGGGTCAGATGCTGGCCATGCCAGATCCCCACCTGGTCCAGGTTGGCCATGATGTTGCGATGGCTGAGCATGGCGCCTTTTGCGCGCCCGGTCGTTCCGCCGGTATATTGCAAAAAAGCCAGATGTTCCGGCGTCAGGGAAGGGCAGGTGAAAGGTCGGCTCTGTCCCTGTTCCAGAACGGCGGGAAAGGGAAGTACCGTGTCCATGTGCCAGGCAGGAATGGCTTTTTTCCAGTAGCGCAGAACCAGGTTCAGGAAGGTTCCGCGCAGCCCCATCAGATCACCCACCTGAGTCACGATCACGTGGCGCAGACTGGGGACACGGGCCTGGGCCACTGTATGGGCAAAATTTTCCAGAACCACGAGATATTCGGCTTCAGCGTCGCGCAACTGGAATTCCAGTTCCCGGGAGGTATAAAGCGGGTTGCAATTGACCACCACGCCGCCGGCACGCAGGATGCCATACACGGCAACGGGATACTGGGGCAGATTGGGGAGCATGACCGCCACCCGCGTGCCGACGGTCAAGCCCTGATCCTGCAGCCAACTGGCGAAATTCAGGGACCACCGTTCGATCATTGCGTAGGTGAAGGTGTGCCCCAGACACTGGAAGGCATCATGCTGCGCAAAGGTGCGGCAGGCCTGCCCCAGCATGCGGTCCAGGGTCTCCCGGGAGGCGGTTTCGAAGCAACGGTCTGAGGGCGAGAGTGAAGATGTTTCCATGAAATGACGACTCGCTCCCTTGGCTTCACAGGGTTGAAAAGTAGGCCTCCAGAGGCCCATCATCGCATGCTTTGAATAGGCTGTCAAAGCACTCCGGGGGATAAAATCCGGGGGATGATAATCCGTCGGTCATGGGTCAGAAAGCCTGGTACAGGAAGCCCCGTTCACGTAATGTGCGGTGTGCTTCGGCGTGATCGGGATACAGGTGTTGCAGGGTTTTCCGGAATTCCGGGCCATGGTTCATGTGTCGCAGATGGGTCACTTCATGGGCGATGACATAATCCATTTCTGCCGGGCTGGCCTTGAGCAAACGCCAGTTGAGGCGGATCATCCCGCGTGCATGACAACTGCCCCAGCGGCGACGGGCATTGGACAGGGCTACGGCGGGCAGGGGCACGCCCAGTCGCTCGGCGTACTGTGCAACGCGGGGCAAAAAAAAGGGCAGGGCCTGGACCTGGTACCAACGCCGGAGGGTTCCCGGGATATCGCCCCGACCGGGATTGAGGTACAGCACCTCGCCCTCCAGGCGGGTGGGGCCGGAATCCAGGGACAGGCGCACCGCGTGTCCCAGATAAGGGAGCAGGGCGCCTTCCCGGGGGGCGACGCGCAGCGCCGATTTTTGGCAGCACTCGGTCCATTTGGTGCGGATCCAGGCGGCACGGGTCTGGATCAGGGTTTCGAGGTGTGCCCCGGGCAGGTTGGCGGGCGCAAAGACCGTCAAACCCCGTTCATCGACCTTGAGGCCAATCGTCCTGCGGCGCGGGCTTCTCACCAGCCAGTAAGGGAGAGTCTGACCAGCGCAGGTGAGCGGTGGTTGGGGCAGTGCAGGACGGCTCATTGGGGAAGGGAGCGGGTTCCGGGTTTGCGCCGCCAGGGACGGGCGGGTTGGTGGCTCCAGCGTTCCAGTTCGGCTTCGATCCAGGCTTCGGCTTCCCGATTGACCTCGAGCCCGTCCCGTCCCTCGGTGGAGAGGATGGGGCCCAGAGCCAGATGAATGGTGCCTGGGTATTTGCCCAGCACCCCCCTTTTCCATAACCGGCCTGCATCGTGGGCCAGGGGCACCACGGGAACCCCTGCCTGGGCGGCCAACAAGCCGCCGCCAGGGGCATAGCGACCCCGGTAACCGTAGGGCACGCGCGTCCCTTCCGGAAAAATGATCACGATCAGTCCTCGGCTCAGGCGTTCCCGTCCCTGACTGAGTACCTGCTGAAAAGCTTCGCGCCGTTGCTCACGATCGATGGCGATGGGCTCGAGCAGGCGCATTCCCCAGCCAAAAAAAGGGATGGAGAGAATTTCCTGCTTCAATACGAAGACGTGGGGAGGGAGAAAGGCCGGAAAAAAAATCGTCTCCCAGGCCGATTGATGTTTGGCGATCAGGACGAAGGGGCCGGCGGGCAGGTGCTCCCAGCCGCTGAGTTCGTGGCGGATGCCGCAGATCCAGCGGGCCAGGCCCAGCATCAGGCGCGACCAGGCCCCGGCAAAATAGCGGGGGCCACGCACGCCGAAGGGCGCAGACAGGATCATGAGCAGGGCGTACAGGGGAGTGGCCAATCCCTGGGCCAGGGCAAAAATCAGCGCGCGCAGGATTCGCATGATCAACGTTTGGCCAGCAGGGTGCGCACGGCCTCCTGAAGGTTGTCGTGAACCTGGGTTCCGGGCGGCAAATTGCCCGCCTCGAGGGTTTTTTGACCTTTGCCGGTGAGGACCAGCAGGGGTTGGGCTCCGGCCCGTTCTGCAGCGATCAGGTCGCGCAGGGAATCGCCGATGGCGGGAACGCCCTGAAGCGGGATGTGGTAGCGCTGGCTGATTTCTTCAAATAGCCCGGGTGCCGGCTTGCGGCAATGGCAACGTGATTCGCGGGCATGGGGGCAGAAGAAAATGGCCTCGATCATGCCGCCCTGCTGGGCCAGGGCATCGATCATCTTCTGGTGAATGGCATTGAGGGCCGCCAAGTCGAACAGTCCCCGTGCGATCCCCGACTGGTTGGTGGCGACTACGACCCGATAACCGGCATGGTTGAGGCGGGCGATGGCCGCCAGACTGCCGGGAATGGGGTGCCATTCTTCGGGGCTTTTGATGAAGCGGTCGCTATCGGCATTGATGACGCCATCGCGGTCGAGAATGACGAGAGACATGAGCGTAGGGTTCCTTGCCAGTGAGGAAACGCTTCAACTGCTCAGGCAGGACAGGTCGCCTACCTGATTCATGAGCGATTCCAGGTTTTGCAACAAAGCCAGGCGTGCCGCCCGCAGTCCGGGATCCTCACACATCACCATGAGGTCGGTAAAAAACCGGTCCACGGGGGCATGCAACTCTGCCAGCGCGCTCAAGGCGGCGGAGAAGTCGGCCTGGCGCACGAAAGAGGCGATACGGGGTTGCAGGGCCTGCAACTTTTCCTGCAAGTCGAGTTCCGCCGGTTCCTGCAGGGGCGCGGGGGGAACGGACTGTGTCGAGCCGGACTTTTTGAGCAGGTTTCGGATGCGTTTATGTGCGGCACTCAGCCCGATGGCTTCAGGGCGGTTGCGGAAGGAAGCGAGCGCCTGGAGGTGTGCGGACAACTGGTCCAGATGAGCGGGCAAGGGAGAAACGACCGCTTCCACCAGGGCCTGATCGAATCCCTGGTCGCGCAACAGGCCGCGCAGACGATCCTGGATGAAGGCGGGCAGAGACCCCAACGCCACGGTGTCCAGCACCCCCTGAGGAAAAGTGGCTTCGGTCCAGGCGAGGAGCGTTGGCAGTTCCAGCGCCGGCGCCTTGTCCATCAGCAGGCGCAGGATTCCCAGGGTGGCGCGGCGTAACCCGTAAGGATCCCGGTCTCCCGTGGGAATCTGGCCGATGCCATAAATGCCCACCAGCGTTTCCAGTTTGTCGGCCAGGGCCATGACCGTGCCCAGTGGGGTGGTCGGCAGGGAATCGCCGGCGAAACGGGGGCGGTAGTGGGCCTCGATGGCCAGCGCCACCTCTTCCTCTTCCTGATCGTGGCGGGCATAGTCCCGTCCCATGAACCCCTGCAGTTCGGGGAATTCGCCCACCATGTCCGTACCCAGATCGGCTTTCAGCAACTGCGCGGCCCGTCGGGCTTGCGCGCCGGGCAAATGCAGGGCGCTGGCCATCCTTTCGGCCAGTTGGGACAGGCGTTCGACGCGTGCGCCCAGACTGCCCAGACGCTGGTGGTAAACCACATGATCCAGGTGGGCGCGCCGTTCGCCGAGGGGGATCTTGCGGTCCTGCTGGTAGAAGAAGCGGGCGTCTGCCAGGCGTGCCCGCAGGACGCGTTCATTGCCCTGGACGATGGCCGCCGGGGTGGCTGTTTCCAGGTTGCTGACCAGCAGAAAGCGGGGCTGCAACTGATTCCGGGCATCGCCCAGCGGGAAATACTTCTGGTGTTGTTGCATGGATAGAATCAGGCATTCCTGGGGGATTTCCAGGAAAGCGGGGTCGAACCTTCCTTCCAGGACGGTGGGCCATTCCACCAGGGCCGTCACTTCGTCGAGCAGTTCCGGTCCGGCCAGGACATGGTGGGGCAGGGCCAGGGCGTTCAAGGCTTGCTGGATACGCTGGCGTCGCTCGGCAAAGGAAGCGATCACCTTGCCTTCCCGTTCCAGGAGTGCGGCATAGGATGAGGCATGGTCGAGGGTGAGCAGACCCGTGCCCAGAAAACGGTGCCCCAGGGTCTGGCGACTGCTCGACTGCCCGAGCAGGCTCAGGGGGATCAATCGCTCTCCGTGCAGGACCATCAGTCCATGGACCGGGCGGACAAATTCAGAGTCGCCCGAGCCCCAGCGCATCACCTTGGCCACGGGCAGTTGGCGCACGACCTGGTCGAGCAGGACGGGGAGTACTTCCTCCAGAGGGATGCCCCGCTGCAGGGAAGAGTGGACATAATATTCCATCCCCTTGTCATCCGTGCGCAGTTCCAGTTCGTCCACGGCAACCCCACAGGATCGGGCAAAACCCTGCAGTGCCGGGGTCGCTGTGCCATCGGCTGCCTGTCCGGCCTTGCGGCTGGGGCCCTTGCGTTCCACCGGACGTTCGGGTTGCATGCCCTCGACGTCCTCGATCAACACCGCCAGACGGCGTGGCGTTGCGAAGACCTGGACGGAAGCATGGGTCGGGGCGAGGTGCTGGTTCACCAGTCCCTGATGCACGCCCTGGGCAAAACTGGTGGACAGTTTCAGCAGGGATCTGGGGGGCAGTTCTTCGGTGCGCAATTCGATCAGCAAAGGCGCAGAGGTCATTTGGGTTCTCCGGGGTGCGCGCTCAGCAGAGGAAAACCGAGGGCTGCCCGGGCCTCGTGGTAGGCCAGAGCCACCTGCCGCGACAGGGCGCGGATGCGCCCGATATAACCGGCGCGTTCCGTGACCGAAATGGCGCCACGGGCATCCAGCAGGTTGAAGGTATGCGAACACTTGAGGGCCATGTCGTAGGCGGGGAGGGGCAGGCCCGCCTCGATCAGGCGTTTGGACTCGCGCTCAAAACCCGCAAACTGTTCGAATAGCCAGGCGGGATCGCTGGCCTCGAAGTTGTAACGGGACTGTTCCACCTCGTTTTGATGGTAGATGTCCCCGTACCGCAGGCCTTCCGTCCAGACCAGGTCGTAGACGTTGTCGCAGCCTTGCAGGTACATGGCGAGACGTTCCGTCCCATAGGTGATTTCTCCCAGTACGGGGGCGCAGGTCAGTCCCCCCACTTCCTGAAAATAGGTGAACTGCGTGACTTCCATGCCGTTGAGCCAGACTTCCCAGCCCAGTCCCCAGGCGCCCAACGTCGGGTTTTCCCAATCGTCTTCCACGAAACGGATGTCATTGTTCCGGGGGTCGATGCCCAGAGCGATGAGAGAATCCAGATAGAGAGACTGGATATTGTCCGGAGAGGGTTTCAGGACCACCTGAAACTGGTAATAATGCTGCAAACGGTTGGGGTTCTCGCCATAGCGTCCATCCCTGGGGCGCCGCGAGGGTTGGACAAAGGCGGCCTTCCAGGGTTCGGGGCCGAGGGCGCGCAGGAAGGTGGCCGGATGGGAGGTGCCCGCGCCCACTTCCATGTCAAAGGGTTGCAGCAGGGCACAGCCCTGATCGTTCCAGTAGTGTTGCAAGCGCAGCAGCATGGCTTGGAAAGTGAGCATGGGTCAGGATCGTTTGTTCAGGGGTTGCAGGGAAATCCACAGTCCGAGGACGATGAACCAGAGCAGGGACCATTCCGAAATGGCCAGACCGGCAAAGGTCCAGCCTACGCTGGCACATTCCCCCGAACCCTTGAGGACGATGGCCAGTGCGTTGAAGAAAGGATGGGCCTTGAGGATGTAATTCAGTCCCGGGCCACAACTGGGGACCTGGTCGGGGGGAAGATGCTGCAGCCAGATCTGGCGTGCCGCGATGGCTGCGCCCAGAAGGGCCAGGGCTCCCCCCAGGCGCGCATAGACGCGCACAAAAAATCCCTGGGCGGGGTCATGAATGGCTGCGATGAGAAAGATGACGCCCAGCCCCATCATCAGGACGCGCTGGAGGATACACAGGGGACAGGGTTCTTCACCCAGACCATGCTGCAGATAGAGGGCAAAAAAGATCAGGCCGCTGGCCGCCACAAAACCAAAGCCGTGGCAGAGGCGGCGCGAAAATGGAAAATTCATCGCAAGGGTCGCCAACGTAAGGAAAGAATCAGGGCAAGCACGCAAAGCGCAAGGATACCGTAATTTCCGACCAGCACGAAAGGTGTCACGCCCCCGTAGCCTGAAATATTCCCGCTGAGGTTGAAAATTTCTCCACGGGGCGCGCGTTCCAGGATCTCTCCCCGGGCACCGATCAGGGCGGTGACGCCCGTATTGGTGACACGCAGCATGGGGCGCCCCGTTTCCAGGGCGCGAGTCTGGGCCATTTGAAGGTGCTGTTCGGGACCGATGGAGGACCCGAACCAGGCATCATTGGTGAAGTTTGCCAACAGGGTCGCCTGGGGCAAGGCCCGGCGGATCTCATCGCCAAAGGCGTCTTCGTAGCAGATGTCCACCCCGACCCACTGCCCGCCCACGCGCAGGGGCGGTTGGTCGGGATTGCCGCGCTGCTGATCGTCCAGGGGAATATTCAGAATGGCATGGATCAGGGGCGCCAGCAGATCGCCAAACGGGATGAATTCGCCAAAGGGGACGAGGTGGACCTTGTGGTAGGCCTGCATGGGAGAGTGGCCGAAACTGAAGACGCTGTTGTAATACTGACCGCGTTCCGGTTCGGAAAACAGGCCCACCAGAATGTCGCTGTTGTTTTCATAGCCAAACGTCTCGAGCGCTTCGCTATACCCCTCCGGCATCCGCTGGCGCAGGTAGGGCAAGGCACTTTCAGGCAGGAGAATCAGGCGTCCGGTACTGTTGAAGAGCAGGGTGTTGTAGCGTTGCACGATCAGCCCCCGGCTTTCGGCCACGAACTTCATGTCCTGGGGAATGTTTCCCTGCAGCAGGTTGACGGCGATGGGCTGGCCCACGGGGTGAACCCAGGGCAATCGCCTGAGGGCCTGCCCGCTGGCGAGGAGCATGCCCAGGGCGAGGAGCAGGGTGAGGGCAGAACGATGGTGCCGTAGTGAAAGAAGGGCGAGCGTCAGCAGTCCTGCACCAAGGACGGTGGCTGCCGAGGTGCCAAATACGCCGAGCAGAGGCGTGAACCCGGCCAGTGGGCCCCTGGGGGTGGCGGCATAGCCCAGGGACAGCCAGGGAAATCCGGTCAGAAACCAGCTGCGCACCCATTCGGAGAGCGTCCAGAGTGCCGGAGTGACCAGCAGCCAGCGGCTGGTGGGGCGATCATGGAAACGCCAGCTCCAGCGTCCGACCAAGGCGGGAAAGAGGGCGAGAAAGGCGCTGAAGAGGAAAATGAGGGCGTAGGCCAGGGGCAGGGACATGCCGCCGAATTCGTGCAGGCTGATCTCGATCCAGTGGATCCCGGCGCCGAAAAAACCCAGACCCCAAAACCACCCGATCCAGCCAGCGCCCCGGCCATGACGGCAGCCATGCCAGAGCAACCCCAGAACCGAGAGGGACAGGAGGGGCGCAGGCCAGACATGGTAAGGCGCGAAACCGGTGATGGCCAGGGCTCCAGCCAGAAGGGCAAAGAGGCCGGCCCAGAGTTTTCCTTTCATGAAGACGAGGGATCCTCATGGTCGACTTTCGTCACCGAGACGGAATGGAGGCGGCGGCTGTCGGCCCGCAGGACTTTGACCTTGAGCCCGGAGAAGATGATCTGTTCACCGCGCTTGGGCATGCGTCCGAACTGATTCAGGACCAGTCCGCCCAGGGTTTCGATGCCGTTGCCATGGAGATGCGTTCCCATGAAACTGTTGAAATCTTCCAGTTCGGTGGTGGCCTTGACGCGAAACTGATCCTCGCCTTCCGGGACGATATTGTCCTCGGTTTCGTCAAAATCGTATTCATCCTCGATGTCGCCCACGATCTGTTCCAGCACGTCCTCGATGGTCACCAGGCCCGAGACCCCCCCGTATTCGTCCACCACCATCGCCATGTGGTTCCGGTTGGTACGGAATTCGCGGAGCAGGACATTGAGCCGTTTGGATTCGGGGACGAAGATGGCGGGGCGCAGCATGTCGCGGATCTGAAAGGGCAGCCCGGCGGTGAAGCGCAGCATGTCCTTGGCCAGCAGGATGCCCACCACGTTGTCCTTGCTGCCGTCGATGGCGGGAAAACGGGAATGAGCAGTTTCGATGAGAAACGGAATGACCTGTTCCGGTGAGGACTGGAGATCGATGACGTCCATCTGGGCCCGGGGAATCATGACATCCCGAACCTGCATGTCGGCTACCCCCAGAACGCCCTCCATCATGCTCAGGGCGTCGGTGTCGAGCAGGTTTCGTTCCAGTGCCTGGTGCAGGATGGCGATGAGTTCTTCGCGGTTCTCGGGCTCATGGTGCAACCAGTGGGTCAGACGTTCGAGCAGCGAGGGTTTGTTGGGGGGGTCTTCAACCATGGGCAGGACGGTCCAGATAAGGGTTGGGAATGGATAGTTGGGTCAACAGGTCGATTTCGAGGGTTTCCATGAGGGCTGCCTCCCGCTCGTTTTCGTGATCGTAGCCCTGCAAATGAAGTGTTCCGTGAATGAGCAGATGGGCATAATGATCCAGGAGCGGTTTATGTTGCTGCCGGGCTTCAGCCTTGACCACGGGGGCACAGAGTACCAGGTCTCCGTGCAGGCGTGCAGAGGCGCGCGGATTTTCGTCGGGATAGGAGAACGTCAGAACATTGGTGGGGTAATCCTTGTGACGAAAGGCTTGATTCAGGGATCGTCCCTCCGGGCGGTCCACCAGGCGCACGGTGATCACGGCGGAACGGCGCAGCGCATGACGCAGCCAGCGGCGGATCTGCCGTTCGGAGGGGAGGGGGGAGGAACGGCTGGCGCGCTGAACCGTCAGGTCGAGGTGGAAGCGATGCGGCTCAGCCATGGGCGGCGTGCTGGGTTTCATAAGCGTTGACGATGCGTTGAACCAGGGGGTGGCGAACCACATCCTCCGTCTGAAAGATGGTGAAGGCAACGCCTTCCACCCGTTGCAGGACGTTGCGGGCGTCGATCAGTCCGCTTTTCTGGGTGCGGTGCAGGTCGATCTGGGTGACATCGCCCGTGATCACGGCGCGGGTGCCAAAGCCGATCCGGGTGAGAAACATTTTCATCTGCTCTGGCGTCGTGTTTTGTGCTTCGTCCAGAATGATGAAGCTATGGTTGAGGGTGCGTCCCCGCATGTAGGCCAGCGGCGCCACCTCGATGACCCCGCGCTCGAAGAGGCGTCCGACCCGGTCATGGCCCAGCAGATCATAGAGCGCATCATACAGGGGGCGCAGGTAGGGGTCGATTTTCTGCTGGAGATCGCCCGGCAGAAAGCCCAGGCGCTCGCCCGCTTCCACGGCCGGACGCACCAGGATGATGCGTTTGACTTCTTCCCGTTCCAGGGCATCCACGGCGGCTGCCACGGCCAGATAGGTTTTTCCCGTGCCAGCGGGTCCTACGCCGAAGCACAGGATATGTTCGCGCATTTGTTGCAGGTACTGGATTTGGCGGGGGGAACGGGCTTCCACCAGGCCACGGCGCGTCTGCAGTATCTGCGTGGTCGGTGCCTGGGCGGGTTCTTCGGCCTGTTGCAGGCGTAAATGGGTCAGTTTCTGGAACAGAAGGGTGGGATCCAGAGGGGCGGTAGCCTCCTGGTATAACGTGCCCAGTATTGCCTTGGCCCGCTTCAGGTCCCGGGGTTGCCCGGTCAGGGTGAAGACGTCTCCCCGTCGATGCAGGCCGATCTCCAGATGACGGGCCATGATGGCCAGATTTTCATCAAGTACCCCACACAGATTGGCCAGCCGAACATTGTCCAGGGGGGTGGGGACGAATTCGCATTGCTCGAGAACGGGGACGGGCATCAGAGCAAATCAACCAACTCGCCACGCAGGGTGTGGGGGGCGGTGGCCGTGATGCGCACATCGACGAAATGCCCCACCAGTCGTTCCCCGCCAGGAAAGTTCACGACGCGATTGTTGTCCGTTCTCCCCCGCATCTCCAGCGTATGGCGGCGCGCATGCCCATCCACCAGGATGCGCTGCTGGGTGCCTACCATGGCGGTACTGATTTTGAAGGCGTGGGCGTCGGTTCGGGCCAGCAGTGCCTGGAGCCGGGCCCGTTTGACCGCCAACGGGACGGTATCCGGTAGATCGGCTGCCGGGGTGCCGGGGCGAGGGCTGTACATGAAGCCGTAACTGCCATCGAACCCCACTTCTTCGATCAACTGGAGAGTGGCGGCAAAATCCTCGTCGGTTTCGCCGGGAAAACCGATGATGAAGTCGCTGGTCAGGGACAAACCGGGTTTGGCCTGACGCAGGGCGGTCACGATTTCCTTGTAGGATTCCACGGTATAGCCCCGCTTCATGGCCGCCAGAATGCGGTTGGAGCCCGATTGTACGGGCAGGTGGATCTGGCTGGCCAGTTTGGGCAGCCGTTCGTGGGCGGCGATCAGGCCAGGGGTCACTTCCAGCGGGTGGCTGGTGGTGTAGCGGACCCGTTCGATGCCTTCGAGGGTACAGACCTCGGTCAAAAGGTGCGCGAAGTCCAGATCCGCGCCGGAGTTTTGCAGGTTCAGCCAGGCATTGACGTTTTGTCCGAGCAGCGTGACTTCCCGAACTCCCCGGCGGGCCAGGAGGCGGATTTCCTCCAGAACAGCCTCGATGGGGCGGGAGAACTCTTCGCCGCGCGTATAGGGAACGACACAAAAACTGCAGTACTTGCTGCACCCTTCCATGATGGAAACGAACGCGGTGGGGCCTTCAACCCGGGCGGCTGGCAGGGCGTCGAATTTTTCGATTTCCGGAAAGGAAATGTCGAGCTGGTTTTGCCCGGAACGCTGGCGCTGGCGCATCAGTTCGGGCAGGCGATGGAGAGTCTGCGGCCCGAATACCACATCCACATAGGGGGCGCGGTCCAGCAGGGCCTGACCCTCCTGGCTGGCCACACACCCGCCGACGGCAATTACTACGCCGGGTTGGGCCAATTTGAATTCGTGGGCTCGTCCCAGTTCGGAAAAAAACTTTTCCTCGGCTTTTTCGCGCACAGAACAGGTGTTGAAGATGATCAGGTCGGCACTCGCCATGTCCTCTGTAGGTTCCATGGCATGGGATTGTTGGAGCAAAGCGAGTATTTTCTCCGAGTCATAGACATTCATCTGACAGCCGAAGGTCTTGATATGGACCTTTCGGCCCGGAGGTGGGAGCGAGACGGTGGAATTCATTGAAACGGCAGCGTGACCTGTGAAATGGAGAAAGTTCAGAACGGGTTCCAGGTTTTTTCTGGGGTGTAATGCATGTAACCGACGCTGGCGCCTTCACGCAGACCCACGCCCAGCCGGATCGGAGCCAGGATGACATCGCCCAGTTGCTGGTAGTTGATGCCGGCGCCGCCGATAAAGTAGAGGCTGCCGTCGACACCTGGGTAGCGCTGGAAGATGGCATTGGCGGAGGGGAGGTGATAGACCAGAACGAATACCTTGGTGGCATCCCCGCCCAGGTCAAAGCCAACGGACGGACCGGTCCAGTAGACCTTGCGCGCGGCTCCTTCCTTCATGATCAGGTCGCCGTTCCCGTAACGCAGTCCGACTCCAATCGCGCCGGCGACTTCTTCCCCCTTGATGTAGCCATTGGGGCGCCCTTTCTCACGAAAGGCCTTTTCGATCAGTTTGGCCAATCCCTCCGTGGTTTGACCAAAAAACTGGTCGGCATCCTTGACGATGGCGTCCTGATCGAAGGTTTCCTCTCCCTGGGAAGGAGTTGCGCTGACCAGCAGCGGGAAAAAACCGAACAACACGAACCAGAGGCGCACCAGAGAACGGTTGATCATGGGGTCTGTCCTTGGGGTTTATGGGGCAACAGGGGCCATCATACCAAAAATATTGGCTCAGGGGCTTGAGTAAAGTCCGGTCAAGGGTTAGAATGCCCCGCTTGTGGCGAATTAGCTCAGCCGGTTAGAGCGACGGAATCATAATCCGAAGGTCCGGGGTTCGAATCCCTGATTCGCCACCATCACATCTAGGCGACGGTCGTTAACCGAGCTGACTTCAATGCCCGAGACCATCAGGCGGTGGTGCCGATCCTATTAACTTTGTGGCGCTATTCCTTGGACTGGGCTCTCATAATCATTTCCGAAACCGCTTTTGACATATTTCTCGGAATCATTTCTGTGCTCGGATGTGCGTTCCTGAATACTCGAAACACTTCATCAGCAAAAGCCTGCCCAATTTCATTTACTTCTTCAAAATCCAGTATCACGTGCCTGAATCGCTCAAATCGCATCGTGAGCCGTTTGGCCTGGGATCTGGATACTAAATTTTCCCCCTCATAAGCTGCCAAACGTACCGGCACAATCGTACGGTCAAAGGTGTATTCATCTGGGCTGGAAAATCGATCAAACACCTCCTTCGAGGTTCTTGCGCTGTCATTGTTCAACCGCATTAGCACAACGGTCCCTGCGCTTCCGGAATCACGCTCAGTCAACACATCTCGCAACCCGTCATCGTGCATGAAGTGCAGATTCCCTGACCGGATGTCATACATATCAAACATCTTGCTGGAGAAAAAAATCCCTTCGCCGGAGTGATTTGCTGGATCGGTTGTGAATTTTCCTTTGGCCAGTTCCAAGATCGACTCGCGAGGGTCATATAAACCCAACGCCTTCTGAATTTTGAGAAAAATCCCTTCGCCGTCATCTGATACCCAGGCTGTTGTGTAGATGGCGGTTCTCTCCATGCCGACAGTAAGCACATTCGACCCAGAATGGTCTATGGCGTTGTTCACCATTTCGGTTATTCCGTAGTGCCAAATATTCTTGAGGTTTTCCGGCAGACCGGCGATAAATGGAAGGCATAGACCGCGCCATACCAAGTCTTCGTTGAGCCCAAGAATGGGGTAGCTTGCGGAAGTCTGGCCTACAACCTTTAAGCGGTAAAAGCGCGCACGCGAGGTACCCGAGACCTCAACCAGGCCATCCTTTAGGAGCCTTTTTAGCCTGGCGCTGGCTGCCTGCCTTGTGATTCCCAGGAGGTTGCCAAGGCGTGTGCCTACGTTGTAGCCGCTTTCGGCAATCAGTTTCAAGGCTGTAATTTGTTGCTGGTTCATGGTTGATTGTCAATCTTCTGTGGTTTGTTTGTAAATCTAATTAAAGACGTTTATCAACCTTTTGCGGGTATTTGTCAACTAAATTTACATTACACCATGGACCCATCCCAAATCGTAGTATAGTTCGAACGGAAACAATCCGTCGTCCGGTTAGCGGTTACAATGCCAATACCCTGGGGGGGGCGAAATTTTTTTGCAAGAGATTCAAAGGAGAATAATTCTTTGAAAACTACTTCTAAAATAGCGGTCTGGTTCGGCAGTGCGGGTTTTTTGATCATTCTGGTGGCGTTGCTGTCGTTTTGGCTGTTCCGGCAGAGCGAAGACGCCGACCGGTGGCAGGAGCATACGTTGCAGGTCCTGAACAAGGCGAATCTGTTGCTTTCCAGCCTGAAGGATACCGAGGTGGGCCAGCGCGGGTATCTGCTGACGGGGGATAACGCCTTTCTGAAGCCTTATCTGACCGTACGCGATACCATCCCGTCCCAGGTGGCAGAGTTGCGCCGACTCACCCAGGATAACCCGGCCCAGAAACATCGGCTGGACGTGCTGGCCCCCCTGGTCCAGGCAAAGTTGCTGGAGTTGAGAAAGGTATTGGCGTTATACGGCAACCAACAGGCCGAAGATGCCCTGAAAATATTGCGTAGTGGTTCGGGCAGGCAGTTGATGGACGAAATTCGCGCCGAGTTGAACGAGTTCAACCGGCAGGAAAATACCTTGCTGGAACAGCGTGCGGCTCGATTTCACCAGGATCTGAGCCTGTTGCTGGTGTCGATGACCATCGCCAACGTGTTGGCGATGGGACTGACCCTGATCTCTGTCTACATCGTGTACCGCGAAACGCGGCTGCGGCTGCGGGTCAGTGAAGAGGCGAACACGGCACTGAGCGAGGCTCATGACGTGTTGCGCGCCAGCGAGGAAAACCTGTCCGTCACGCTCAACTCCATTGGCGACGGGGTTCTGACCACGGATGCCGAGGGTCGGGTGACGCGCCTGAACACCGTTGCAGAGCGACTCACCGGCTGGTCCAGGACGGAAGCGATCGGCCGACCGGCAGAAGATGTTTTTCACATCATCAACCAGAAGACCCGTCGGCCTGCCCTTCTTCCCGTGGCGGAAACCCTGGCGCAAGGTGCCATTTATGGCCTGGCCAACGATACCGTGTTGATTGCCCGCGATGGGAGCGAGTGCGCCATCGCCGACAGTTGTGCCCCCATTCGCAATCGTGCGGGCGATGTGGTCGGAACGGTGCTGGTGTTCCGCGATGTGAGCAGGGAATACGCAACCCAGGCCGCATTGCGCGACAGCGCCACGCGTATCCAGGTCATTCTGAATACGGTGGCGGATGTCATCATCACCATCGATGAGCGCGGTACCGTCTGGACGGCCAACCTGGCCGTAAAAACCATGTTTGGTTATGACGTCGCCGAGATCGTCGGGCAGAACATCTGCATGTTGATGTCGGAACCGTATCGCAGTCAACATGATGGCTACCTCGAGCGTTATCGGACGACGGGTGAGGCGCATATCCTTGGCAGCGGGCGCGAAGTGGTGGGACAGCGCAAGGACGGCAGCATTTTTCCGATGTATCTGGCCGTGAGCGAGATGCGGCTGGAAGGTGAGCGTCACTTCATCGGCGTCGTGCATGACATCACCGAGCGCAAACAGGCCGAACAGAAACTCTTTGTTGCAAAGGAAGCCGCAGAACTGGCCAACCGCGCGAAGGATTCGTTCCTTGCCACCATGAGCCATGAAATCCGTACGCCGCTCACCGGAATGCTGGGCATGCTGGAGGTGCTTTCACTGACCTCCCTCGACCATGACCAGGATGAGACATTGAAGGCCGTGTGGGAGTCTGGGCGGAGTTTGCTGCGCATCGTCAACGACATTCTGGACTGGTCGAAAATCGAGGCGGGCAAATTGACGCTCTCCCCTCGATCCATTTCGCTTCCCCGCCTGCTGCAGGAGGTCGTCAACACCTATTCGCGGGTGGCCAGTTCCAAGTCCCTGCTGCTGTGGCACCATGCCGATGCCCGGCTTGCCGCGGCACATATCGTCGATCCGCTGCGCCTCTCGCAGGTACTCAACAACTTTGTCAGCAATGCGCTCAGATTCACCCGGAGCGGAGAGATCGAACTGCGCGCCGAACGCCTCGAACGGCTCGACAGTTGTGAGCGCGTACGCTTCTCGGTCAGGGACACCGGTATCGGTATCGACCGGGAAGTCCAGCAGCACCTGTTTCAGCGCTACCGCCAGGAGAGTGCTGATACGGCCCGCATGTATGGCGGAACCGGGCTTGGGCTGTCGATCTGCCGCCGTCTGGCGGATTTGATGGATGGCCAACTCGAACTGGTGAGTGAACCCGGGCAAGGTTCCACGTTCAGCGTGACCCTCAGCCTGCCGATTTCCGCGACGCCGGGAGATATGGGGGTGACCGCCTTGCCCGAGGTGACCCGAAAGCACGTTCAACCGCTTCTGGAGGAGGGTGCGGAGGCGCCGCTGGTGCTGGCGGTGGATGATCATCCGATCAACCGCGACTTGCTGGTGCGTCAGATCAAGTTACTCGGTTTGCGGGCCGAAACCGCAGAGAATGGGCAAGTCGCCCTGTCTCTGTGGCAGGAGGGGCGTTTCGCGCTGGTGATCACCGACTGCCATATGCCGGAGATGGACGGGTATGTGCTCACGAAGGAAATACGTCGGATCGAGGCAGAGAAAAGATTGCCGCGCACGCCTGTCATCGCCTGGACGGCCAATGCGCTTGCCGAAGAAAAGGAACGTTGCCAGAACGCCGGCATGGATGCGTTGTTGGTCAAACCTGCGGATCTGTCGCAACTGAAGGAGGTGCTGAAAGAATGGCTGCACCTTGCCGGGACGGACCGCCGTGAACCTGCCGCCCCGTTGCCCGCGGGGGAGGGCGAACAGACCCCGGCCCCCATCGATTATGCCGCGTTGAGTCGGGTGGTGCCGGAGCAGGCCGATCAGGTTCGGGTGCTGCGTGATTTTCAGGCACATCTTTGCGCGGACCGCATCCATTTGGGCGAAATGTTGGAACAGGGGGATCACCTCGATGGTGAGCGCACGGCGCACCGCATGAAAGGATCGAGCCGGATGGTGGGTGCCACGGACATCGGTACCGCCTGCGTCGTCATCGAGCAGGCGGTGCGGGAGGGGAAACTGACCGAGGCGCACCTGGCCCTGGCCGGACTGGATGCGGCCATCGAGCAGCTGGAAGCACATTGCGCGGCGTTGAAGGCTTCGAACGGGGAAAGCAGATGACTGCGAGCGAACTGAATTTTCTGGTGGTTGAAGATGATGATTTTCAGCGCCGGATGGTTGTTTCCATGTTGCGCTCCCTGGGGGCCACCGAGGTGCAGGAAGCCGGCAATGGCAGGCAGGCGCTCGAGATGCTGCATGCGGGGCACGCAAGGCCGGTGGACATCGTACTTTGCGACATGGACATGCCGGAAATGGATGGCATGGAATTCCTGCGTCACCTGGGGCAGGAAAATAACGCGGCTGCGGTCATCATTCTCAGCATGCTGGAACGGGTGTTGCTGGTGTCCGTGGAAAAAATGTCCGAGGCCTACGGGGTCAAGTTGCTGGGGTCTGTCGAAAAACCCCTCACGCTGGCTCAACTCGAGGGGTTGATCCTCCGTTACAAGCGGGGCAGCAGCAGGGCACGGCAACTCAGTGACGCGGTACAGGTATTCACGCTCGAGGAAATCCGGCAGGGAATGAAGGCGGGACAGTTCGAACCCTATTTCCAGCCCAAAACAGACATGAAAACAGGACGATTGATGGGGGCAGAGGCGCTGGCGCGCTGGGTTCATCCCGAGTATGGCGTGATCGCTCCTTATGCCTTCATCCCGCTCCTGGAGAGGGCGAAGGAGATGGACGAACTGACTTTCATGATGCTGGAAAAGTCGGTGGTCGCCTGCCGCACCCTGCAGGATAGGGGACATTCCCTGGTCATATCGGTCAATTTGTCCCTGACCTCGCTCACCGACATCACGCTGGCCGATCGGGTCACCCAATTGGTGCTCGATGCGGGGGTGGATCCCCACAGCATTGTCCTTGAAGTGACCGAGTCGGCAGCCATGACCGATGTGGCCCACGCCCTGGAAAATCTGGCGCGTCTGCGCATGCATGGCTTCGGCCTCTCCATCGATGATTTCGGCACCGGCTATGCCAGCATGCAGCAGTTGATGCGGATTGCCTTCAGCGAACTGAAAATCGACCAGTCTTTCGTAAAGGACATCGCTCATAACGAAGCCTTGCGCATCGTGGTGGAATCGAGCATCAGCCTGGCGCGCAAACTGCGGGTCAAGAGCGTGGCCGAGGGTGTGGAGACACGGCAGGATTGGGACACGCTGAAAAGTCTGGACTGCGATATCGCACAGGGCTATTTCATCGCCAAGCCGATGACTCTGGACGCGTTCCTGGCGTTTGCCGAGTCCGGGGCGAAGGAACTGTAATCTGCGTTGGGTGGGGGGAGAGGATTCAAAACGAAAGGTATTGCTCTGGTGGGGCGAACCTGGGTTAGACTCCGGCCATGCCTTTATTTTTTCATCTGAAGCGCTCTCTCAACCCATGGCGTCGGGCACGTTGGCGTTTGCGCCTCGTTCTGTGGGGTTTTGCGGCCTTGTCGGGTCTGGCGGTGACGGGGTTTGCCAAGGGAGCCGATCTGGCCCTGGCGTTCTTTTTTGCTCTGGATCGGCATTGGTTCTGGTTACCCTTGATCTGGACGCCTTTCATCGGGATGGTGTCCGTGGCCCTGACCCAGAAAGTGTTTCCCGGCATTCAGGGGAGCGGCATTCCCCAGGTGATCGCCGCCACTCGTTTGATTGCCCAGGGAAAACCCGTTCACCATCTGGTATCCCTGCGGATTGCCGTGGGCAAGGTTTTGGTGGGATTGCTGGCCTTGACCGGCGGGTTTTCCGCGGGGCGTGAGGGGCCTTCCGTGCAGGTGTCGGCGTCGCTGGTGTTTCTGGCTCACCGCTATCTGCCCCGTTCCCGGGTTCTGCGCCCCAGTGACCTGATCCTGGCTGGCGGGGCCGCCGGGGTGGCAGCTGCTTTCAATACGCCTCTGGCCGGGGTGGTGTTTGCCATCGAAGAGTTGGGACGCCGCCTGGAAACCCGCACCAGCGGCGTGTTGCTCGGGGTGATCATCATTTCCGGACTGACCTCCATCGCGTTCCTGGGAAACTACAATTATTTCGGACGCATTACCCTTCATGATCTGGATTACCGGATCGCGGGGCCCGTGCTGGTGAGTGGGACGGTTTGCGGCCTGCTGGGTGGGCTTTTCAGCCGCCTGTTGTTGTGGCCGCAACATGGGCAGGCCTGGGGGGTGTGGCGCTGGCGCCAGAAAAACCCGGTCCTGTTCGCCGGGCTCTGCGGGGTGCTGATTGCCGTGCTGGGCCTGCTGACACATGGGCTTTCCTTCGGGAGTGGTTATGCCCTTGCCCTGCCCCTGGTGAATGGAGGGACACAGAGCGTGCCCTGGTATGCTTCCCCCGCCCGTTTCCTGGCTACCGTGATCAGTTATTATTCGGGAATTCCCGGCGGGATCTTTGCGCCGGCGCTTGCGGTGGGCAGTACCCTGGGGGCAACCCTGGCCCCCGCCCTGGGCAGCCACGACCTGGTCCCCTGGGTTACCTTGTGCATGGCCGGCTTTCTGGCGGCTGTCACCCAGGCGCCGATCACGGCAGCCCTGATCGTGATCGAGATGGTGGATGGGCATCGCATGGCCCTGCCCCTCATGGCGGTGACCTTTCTGGCGCGTGCCATCAGCGCTTATTTTGGACCGGAACTCTACCAGCAGTTGGCCCTGCGCTTTGCCGAAGACCGGCGCGATGCCGGGGTTCGCCCGGCGGATTCACGGGAGGCAGCATAGTGCGCTGGTTACGTTTCAGACGGTTGGTGATGCATGCCCCCTTTCCTTTCTCGTTCAAACAGTTGCTGGGGGCTTCCTTTGCCGGGATCCTGATCCTGCTGGGCGGGGCGCTGGGACGTGCCCTGGTGGCGGTGGATACGCTGAGTCGGGACAGCCGGGACTTTCCGGCCAAGGCGCTGCAACGTTCCGGGCAGGTGCGCGAATTGCAGGAAACCACCATCGCCCTGGAACGCCAGGTCCGCCAATACCTGGTGTTGCACGATCCTTCCCTGCGCACGGATATCCGCCATAGTTGGATGCAAAGTCTGGCCGTGCTGAAGAAACTGGATGATGCGGGCCCGGCGGATCTCGTCCCCCTGACCCAGCAATGGCGCGCACTGGCGGCGGCCAATATTCCTCCCTTGCTCGAGGAACACAGTGAACGAATGAGCATTCCCACCGCGCAACTGGATGCGGTGTTCCATCAGTTGGGGCAACTGGACCAGCAACTGGACAGCGTGCTGCAAACCCGTCTGGCAGAACAGGATCAAACCTTATTGCAGGAGTTCGAGCGTCAACGGCAAGTTCTGATTAACATGGGCGTCACGGCTTCTTCGCTGGCCCTGGTGCTGGCTCTTGGGCTGGGGGCGTGGCTGTCACGGTCCTTTGCCCAGTTGGACCGCGCCATCCGCCAGTTGGGACAGTCTCAGCAGATTCCCCTGAAACCGCTGGGGGGGCCGACGGATATTCGTCAATTGGGGGAACGGGTGCGTTGGGTGCAACAACGACTGGCGGATCTGGAATCGGATAAACTCCAGTTCATGCGGCATATTTCTCACGAACTGAAGACGCCCCTGGCCAATCTTCGGGAGGGTGTGGCCCTGCTCGAAGAACAGGTGCCGGGCCCGGTCAATGAAGCGCAACGGGAAATTCTGGTGATTCTGCGAGAAAACTCCCTGGCGCTGCAACACCAGATCGAAGGTCTCCTGCAGTACAATGCGGCAGCATCGGGCGCCCAGTATCTGCAAAAACGCTGGGTGGATGTGCGGACTCTCCTGGAAAATCTGGTGACGCGCCAGCGTTTGCAGATTCAGGCCAAGTCGTTGCAGGTCCGGATCGAGGGGACGCTGGCACGGGTCTGGCTGGATCCGGACAAATGGGAGACCGTGGCGGGGAATCTGCTGGTCAATGCCATTCGTTTCTCTCCGGTGTCCGGGTTGATCCGGTTGACCCTTTCAGAAGGGAAAGAGAACTGGAAACTGACGATTCAGGATCAGGGCCCCGGTGTTGATCCCCAGGATGCGTCGCACATCTTTGATCCCTTTTATCAAGGCAAACGTCAACCTGCCGGCGCGCGCAAGGGCAGTGGGGTGGGGCTTTCCATTGTCCGCGCACTGGTTCAGGCCCATGGCGGTGGAGTTTCGCTCATTCCTCAGGAGAACGGGGGCGGCGGGGCTGTTTTTTGTGTGGAAATGCCTCGTGACACGGGAGAAGCGGGCAGTCAACGAAGCAAAGGAAGCAAGGATCAGGCATGAAGATGGCAATTGAAGGCAAAAGGCAGGAGAAAAGGATCCCCGCGCTGCTGGGAATGATGGGGGTAACGTTTCTGGTGGGTTGTGCGGCGCCTGCGCCGCATCCCGTCACTTCAAAAACGCCCACCCCCTCTGTGTCTTCCAGGGTGGTGGATGAGGTGAAGCGCCTCCCGGATCATGTGAGCCCTGCCGAGAGCGAGGATATCGTCCTGGCTCTGGCCCAACTGGATCAGGACATGGCCCTGTCTCCCGAGGTGCGCAGCGAAGTTCTGGCCAGCCTGGTGGCGCAGCCCGCACCGGAAACGCCCCAGGACCGGTTACGGCGGGCCCAGTTGTTGTTGCTGCAACATCAGACGGGAACCACCCAGCAGGCCGTGGCCCTATTGCAGGCCTTGGTGAACGGGGAAGAAAAGGGCGATCATGCGGAACTGCTTCCGCTGACCCATTGGTTGAGACAGTGGGCAGACATCCAGGCATCGTTGGAACTCCAGACCGATCAACTGACCCGTCAATCCCAGGAATTGCAGGGAAAGGCCGACAACCTAGCGCGACAGATTCAGGAATTGCGCGCGATCGAGCGCAATTTGAGTTCCCGTCCCGGGCCGGACAAAGCGGGCACTCACCCCTGAGGGCAACGGTTGCATGCCTGCATAATGCCAGGCACGACGAAGAACCGAGGGAATCCTGCGTTCTTCGGGGATATCCAGCAGGGAAAGGCCGCGCATCTTGAGAAAACGGGTGGAATGACTGGTGGCGACGGCCAGAGGGGCCGCCAGCAGCCAGGGCAAGGCGATGGGCAGCAGGTAGACCATCAGGGTCGGTCCGCGCAACGCGGCCAACGCCAGGCCGCCAGCCGCCACCAGAAACAGGGTACGGTAATGTTGCCAGGTGCTGTCCCAGGCCAGGGCTGAGGCTTCCCGTGCCGGGGATTTCCATTCCAGCCGGAAACCGGTCAGTGCGGTGAGCACGAAGAGCGTATGGGCAACCATGCGCAGGGGGGCTTGCAACACGGAGACGGTGGCTTCGGTGAAGGCGCTGGCCAGGAGGGTGGACGTCCCGCCGAATTTGGCTTGTTCGCCTCGTTTGAAAAGGGCCAGCAGGGCAAGACCGCGTGGAATGAAGAGCATGCTCAGGGTCACGGGCCAGAGTACGGGCAGGAGAGGGGTGTCAGGGTCGAGTGCGGTCAGACCCAGACTGACCAGAATGTACGCCAGCCAAAGGGGAGCCGAGGCATAGGCCAGCACCCCGGTGAGCAGCATGGCGCGATGAACGGCATGAAATCCGGGTTCCCAGAGCAGGCGGAAGTTTTTGAGATTCCCCTGGCACCAGCGTCGATCCCGTTGTAATTCCTCCAGCAGATGGGCAGGCTGCTGTTCGTAACTGCCCTCGAGGCCGGGGACGATCCAGGTGTGGTAACCCGCGCGCCGCAGGAGGGCGGCCTCCACGAAGTCATGGGAGAGAATCTCCCCGCTCAGATTGCCCTTGCCGGGCAACAGCGCCAGTCCGCAGTGGCGCATGAAAGGGGCAACCCGCAGGATGGCATTGTGTCCCCAGTAGTGGGACTCGCCCAGTTGCCAGTATTGCATGCCTGCCGTAAACAACTGGCCGGTGACCCGCCCCGCGAATTGTTGGCTGCGCGCATGAACCGTGTCCAGTCCCACCGAGCGGGGCAAGGTCTGAATGATGCCGGCGCTCGGGTTTCGTTCCATCAGGCCCACCAGGGTCGTCAGGGCACTCCCGGTCATTACGCTGTCGGCATCCAGGACGACCATGTACCGGTAATCCTTGCCCCAACGCCGACAAAAGTCCGCCACGTTGCCGGCTTTCTTCCGTCCCCGTCGTGCGCGAACCCGATAAAACAGGTTGAGGCGATGCCCCAGTTGGTCGCGCAACTCCCTCCAGGCGGCCTGTTCTTCGGCCAGAATGGCGGGGTCGCGACTGTCGGACAGGACGAACACGTCGAAAAGGGTGGCGTCCCGGGTGGCCGCCAGGGATTCACAGGTGGCACGCAACCCCGCGAAGACGCTGCGTACCTGCTCGTGACAGATGGGCATGATGAGCGCGGTGCGGGCGCTGGGGTCCAGGGGCAGGTCGGTATGGGGGGCGGGCACCGCCAGGGCGTGGGGATCGGGGTGCAGTTGTACCCAGAACCCCAGTACCGCCGTCAGGAAACCGGCGCTGACCCAGGCAAACAGCAGGACGAACAGGGCCCATTGGGTCCAGCCGAGCAATGCGCCCAGGCCATGGAGGTTCTGGGGCCATTGACACCAGCCAGCCAAAAGTGAAGAAAAAAGAATCCCTGCGCCCAAGGTGCGGCGCCGGAGACGAGCCGCCGTTTCCCAAGCCTGACGACTGGGCTCCGTGCGGTTCCTGCGGGGGGAGGGCAGGAGCGCGCGGAGGGACAGCAGGAATCCGCTCCAGAATCCGGACCACGGTCGGGCGACCATGGATCCCCGGTTGAGTGGAGGGGCCTGAAGGTCAGGATGTGTCAGCGGCATGAGGTCGTAAGGATTCATGCTGGTGACTCAAGCAATGATTGTGCCATCGTCCGGGTGTGTTTCTCAACAACATGAAATAAAAAGGTATTTATTATTTTTCTGGAGGAGGAAAGCCGTCTGTCCGGGTCTTTCTGGCGCTGAGGCCGGGTTTTTTCAGGAGAGTTGTCGTCATTCGCCGACAGGTTGCGCGAGAATTTTGTTAACCTATTGATAATTATTGGTTTGATCCTGTCGCTGTCAAGAGACAGGACGAAAACTGTCGGGCGTCAGTCCGTACTTCTGAAGCAGTCGATAGAATTCGGTACGGTTGCGCTGCGCCAGTCGTGCGGCATCGGCTACCTGCCCCTCGGTCAGTTTGAGCAGCCCGATCAGGTACTCCCGTTCAAAACGTTCGCGGGCTTCGGTCAGGCTGAGGATTTCCACCGTGGGCAGGCGCAGGGCCCGATGAACCAGAGACAGGGGAATGATGGGGGTGGTGGAGAGGGCGCAGACCTGTTCGATGACATTATGCAACTGGCGGATATTCCCCGGCCAGGGGGCGGCGGACAAGGCAGTCAACGCTTCGGAAGAAAATCCGTTGAGGTGCTTTCCGTATTTTTTCCCCAGTCGGGTCAGAAAATGCTTGGCCAGCAGGGGAATGTCTTCCCGTCTCTCGCGCAGGGCCGGGAGGACGAGTTCGACGACATTCAGGCGGTAGTAGAGGTCTTCCCGAAACTGGTCGGCTGCGATGGCCGTTTCCAGGTTTTGATGGGTGGCAGAGAGAACCCGAACATCCACGGCGTGATGGACATTCGAGCCCACCGGGCGGACCTTGCGCTCTTCCAGGACCCGCAGCAATTTGGCCTGCAGGTTGAGGGGCATGTCACCGATCTCGTCGAGGAAAAGGGTTCCCCCCTGGGCAGCGCGAAAAAGTCCCTGATGGGCTTGAACGGCGCCGGTAAAGGCCCCTCTTTCGTGCCCGAATAATTCGGATTCGAGCAGGGCCTCCGGAATGGCACTGCAGTTCAGCGCGATGAACGGATGTTCGGCCCGTACACTGGCGCGGTGCAGGGCACGGGCCAGCAATTCCTTGCCGGTTCCGCTTTCGCCCCGAATCAATACGCTGGCATCGGAGCGGGCCACCAGTCGGGCCTCGTTCAGGAGTTCGGCCATGCGCTGCGAGCGGCTGAGGATTTCCGCGCGCCAGTCTTCCCCTGGGCGATCGGGTTCCGGGGGGGGGGTGGACAGATCCAGGGCGGATTGCACCTTGGCCAGCAGGAGCGCTGCATCGAACGGTTTGGTGAGGTAGCCGAAAACGCCTTTGGCGGTGGCTTCCACCGCATCCGGAATCGTGCCGTGCGCAGTGAGCAGGATGACCGGCAGGGTGGGGTCCCGACCATGAATTTCGTCGAACAGGCGGAGTCCATCCATGCCGGGAAGCTGGACGTCGCTCAGGACGACCCCGGGGCGTTCCGTGGCCAGACGGGTCAGGGCTTCCTCGGCGCTGGCCGCGCTGACGACCCGGTAACCCGCCGCACGCAGACGCAGGGAGAGCAGATGGAGGAGATCCGCATCATCGTCCACCAGCAGGATGGTCGGGCTATTCATAGACAGTCATCCAGTGTCTTGGCCAGACGAACCCCCGCTTCTTCCAGTTGCAGGGCGATCATGGCCATGGCCTGCTGGGCGTAGGCATCGGTCAGGGCGTAGTGACCCTTCCCGTCCGGGGGCGGCAGGGGATCATAGGCCTGGCTGCGGGCGGTGGCGAAGGATTCCATCGCCCAGGCACGGGGTGTTCCCCGTTGCCATTCCCGCAGGTTGTCCGGGGTGATGCGGGCGCTCAGGCGTTGGGCCAGACGGGCGGGATCCGGATCCATGTGTTCGATGAAGACGGTGTCCCAGTAATGGTGCAGGCTTCCGGCGTGGACGTGATCCCATTTGACCCTGATTTCGTTGCCGCCATGGTCGTGGTCATCGATGGCATGCAGGGGTTGGTGCAGGTCCCCGACCAGATGAATCAGGAACTTGAGGGCCAGCACGGCCTCGGGACGATCGGCAGGCTGAAACCCGCTCTGCCGGTAGCGGGCCAGTTCGGCGCTGAATTGCTCGATTTTGGCCACCACGCAGGCTTCCTCGGGGCCTGCAGAGGCCAGGGTATCCCGGCTCAGGGGGGGGAAATCCCGGCAGGCCTGCGTCAGGTCAGGATGGTGTCGATCGATGTCGACGAAGTGCCACGCGCGGGAATGCTGAAACGTGACGGGGTGCCCGGAGCCGGTGCGCAGGCGATCGGCCCAACTGGCGACGGAAATGGGATCATGGGCGGTCAGCGGGTCGTCATCGCTGGCCAGGAGTGCCTGCAACCGGGCCTTTTGGGCGGGGGCCATGAAATCCAGGGCAATGGCTGCCACCACCTCATGGCCTTCTTCTCCCCAGGCCCAGGCGGCGGAGGAACCCACCAGACAAAGCAGGATTGGAATCATTCCAATATAATGGGAGAAGCCAAGCCCGGCGCGGTTCGTCCAAAGGGTATTCGTTCCTACAGGAGTCATCATGTCCATTCAAGAAATCATCGATCAACAAGTCAAAGGTCATCCCGTCGTATTGTATATGAAGGGCAGTCCCGATTTTCCACAATGTGGGTTTTCCGCCAAGGCGGTCAGTCTGCTCCGTCAATGCGGGGTGCAGGACTTTTTTTCGGTGGATGTGCTGCAAGACCCCGAAATTCGTCAGGGGATCAAATCCTATGCCAACTGGCCGACTATCCCCCAATTGTATGTAAAAGGCGAGTTCATCGGAGGGTCGGACATCATGGCCGAACTGTTCCAGAGCGGAGAACTGAAGTCGCTGCTGGCCGACTGAGCGTTGGAAGGCCGCTCCTTCAGTCGGGAGTGGCCAGCGGGACCAGCAGACCCGGGCAGGTGCCGCTCTGGCGGAAGGCTTCCAGGCGCTGGATGTAGGATTGAGTGGTTTTTGGCATGGGCGTGCGGGCGCGTGAAATGTCGTTCAGGATGGTCCAGCCCTGCGCCACCAGTTGCAATCCGTGCTCCTGGTGCCGAACCCGCTCGATATCGGCGGCGGATGCCGGTGGCGGGCGGTAGTGGGTGAGGTTCTCCCCCGCGACCACGAATTCCGGCCAGACCGTGAAGATCAGGTCATCGGTCTGAAGCGTTTCCACCTTGCGGTGGGCGGCGTCGATGGCGGTTCGGATGAGGGGCACGAGCGCTGAAAAATCCGCATCCCCTTCAAAACAGCAGGTCAAGGCGGAACCGATGTGGTCCACGTCGCGTAGCGTGGAGGCGATTTTGAGATAGCGGCTTTCAAAAAAGTCTTCCACCGGAATGGAGAATGCGTGCAGGGGTTCGCCCCAGAGTTCATCGATGCCTTCCTCACCGCTCCGGTGCAGAACCAGACGTCCCAGGGCCAGGGCCTCCTGCAGACAACTTCCGCATTCCCGCAGCAAGGCATTGTCTGAACGAATTTCCACGCCGAGTTCCTGGATTTCCACCAGTTTGGCGATGATGTCCGAGGCCCGGTTGAACAGGGCCCCCGCCAGCATGGCGCCATTGACCCGTTTGAGGGCGGGGTCCAGTGTCGTCTCATAGGCCTGGCGTGCCTGTTTCAGACGTACGCCGGGGATGTTGATGCCATGTTCGACATGGTTGAACAGGCGCCGGGTCAATGCGGTGATCAGGTGGCGCTTGGTACTCAGCGTGTTTTCCGGGGGTTGATAGTAACGGATCCAGTACCCTTCGTAATACACCCGTTCCACGCCATCGATGATCTTGCGCGTGCCCGGGAGCAGGGAAACCCGGCCGGTATCCAGAGAGAGGTTCGCGGGCTGCTCCATGAAAGTACCTTTTCTGGGGGTGACGATGGAAGTCGGCATTCTAACGCTGACCCCATCAAAAAGGAAATGGCCGTTCCGTTCTCATGGCCACTGGCCGCCGGTCAGACGCTCCAACCCGGCCAGATCGGTGCGGGTCGAGACCTGGGTGAACCCGGCTCGAAGGAAGCAGGACCGGCAGAATTCTCCCTGATCGTAGCCGTGCTCGACCCGCAGTCTTCCGCCCGGTTTCAGCCAGAGGGGGGCCTGGACGATGATCCGGGCCAGGTCTTCCGTGCCGTCCGGTCCGGCAGTCAGGGCCTGACGGGGCTCAAAGCGCAGGTCTCCCCGGTCCAGATGGGGGTCGGCAGCGGCGATGTAGGGCGGGTTGGACACGATCAGGTCGAAGGTTTCTCCCTCGGGCAGGGCCCCGAACCAGTCTCCCTGATACCAGCGCAGGACCGGACCTGCAGGCGGAAGCAGACGGGCGGCGTTCTTTTTGGCCAGGTCCAGGGCCGCGGCGGAACGGTCCGTGGCGCTGACTTGCCAGTGCGGGCGGTGGTATTGCAGGGACAGGGCGAGGGCGCCGCTTCCGGTACCCAGATCGAGGCAGTGCAAGGACGCCGGGGGAGCAGAACTTTCCAGTCCCCAGTCCACCAATCCTTCGGTTTCGGGGCGGGGAATCAGGACGGCAGGGGTGGTCAGGAAGGAGAGACCGTAGAATTCCCGTTCCCCGAGCAGGTAGGCCATGGGTTCCCCGCGCTGGCGACGCGCCTGCAAAGCCTGGAACCGGGCGATTTCCGCATCATCGAGGCGGCGTTCGGGGGCGCTGATCAACGTGGTCAGGGAGCACTGCAACACCGCCTGAAGGAGCAGACGCACCTCGAGGCGCGGCAGGGATCCTTCGAGCAGCAAACTGGCCACGCTGGTCATGGGCTATTCGGCGGATTCCGACAGACCGGCCAGTAAATCAGCCTGATGTTCGGTCATCAGGGTTTCGGTCAATTCGAACAGGTCACCGTCCATCAGGGCTTCGATTTTGTAGAGGGTCAGGTTGATGCGGTGGTCGGTGATGCGTCCCTGGGGAAAGTTGTAGGTGCGAATGCGTTCGGACCGATCGCCGCTGCCGATCAGGGAACGGCGGGTGGCCGCGACCCGGGCATGCTGTTCCCGCTCCTGCTTGTCCCGCAAGCGTGCGGCCAGCACGGCTAGGGCCTGGGCCTTGTTCTTGTGCTGGCTGCGGCCGTCCTGGCATTCCACCACCAACCCGGTGGGCAGATGGGTGATGCGCACCGCCGAATCGGTCTTGTTGATGTGTTGTCCCCCCGCGCCGCTGGCCCGGAAGGTATCGATGCGCAATTCCGCGGGGTTGAGGGTGACCTCTCCCACTTCGTCGGCTTCCGGCAGAACGGCGACGGTACAGGCCGAGGTGTGGATGCGTCCCTGGGTTTCGGTGGCAGGAACCCGTTGAACGCGGTGCCCCCCCGACTCGAACTTGAAGCGCGAATAGGCGCCCGTCCCCTCGATGCGAAAGATGATTTCCTTGAACCCGCCCATTTCTCCGGGGTTGTGGGAAATGACTTCGGTGCGCCAGCCCAGTCGTTCGGCAAAACGGGAATACATGCGAAACAGGTCGCCAGCAAACAGCGCGGATTCGTCGCCGCCGGTCCCGGCCCGGATTTCCAGGAAGATATTCCGTTCATCGTTGGGGTCGCGCGGCAACAGGGCCGTTTGAATGGCTGCTTCCAGTTCTTCGAGACGGCGTTTGCCCTGTTCGGTTTCCTCGTCGGCAAAATGACGCCATTCGGGATCTTCCTGCCCCAGCGTTGCCGCGGCTTCCATGTCCGCGAGGGTACGCCGGTAGGCATCGTACAGTTCGACGACCGGCACCAGTTCGGCACGTTCGCGCGTCAGTTTGCGGTACTGGTCCAGTTGTTGTGTGACATCCGGGGCCAGAAGGCAATGATCCAGTTCGATCAGGCGCGTGCGCAGGGTTTCCAGGCGGTGCAGCAACGAATCTTTCACGCGGGGTTCTCGGGAAATAAATGACGAATGGCATCCACCAGCGACTGGCGGGTAGGGCCGCGTGTCTGATTGAGGGCCTGAACCGGATGGTGGAGCCACTTGTTCATCAGGCTCTGGGATAACTGTTCCATGATCCGGGTGGGGTCGTCCCCCCGGTTCAGGGCCCGCAGTGCCTTCTCCAGTTCCAGTTGGCGGTAGTGTTCGGCCTGTTCGCGCAGGGAGCGGATGGTGGGCACCACGCTGCGAGCGGAAATCCAGCCCAGAAAATCTTCCACATGCCGGGTAATGATGGATTCGGCTTCCTCGACGGCCAACTGGCGGGAATCCTTGTTTTCCTGAGTGACCTTGCCCAGATCATCCACCGTATACAGGAAGACATCTTCCAGGCGCGCGACTTCGGGTTCGATGTCGCGGGGGACGGCCAGATCGATCATGACCATGGGGCGATGTTTGCGCTCGCGCAGCGCCCGTTCCACCATGCCCTTGCCAATCAGGGGCAGGTGACTGGCGGTGGAAGACACGATCACATCATGGTGGGCCAGGGCCAGGGGAAGTTCGCTCAAGGGGAGGTAATGCCCCCTGAGTTGTTGGGCCAGGGCCTGGCCCCGTTCGGGAGAACGGTTGGCGATGGTGACGGCACGGGGATGGCGCGCCAGAAAATAGGTCGCCACCAGTTCGATCATCTCGCCTGCCCCGATGAACAGGACCTGTTGCTCGTTCATGGGGCCCAGCACGTCGGCGCTCAATTTGAGCGCCGCTGCGGCCAGGGAGACGGTCCGTTCCCCGATGCCCGTTTGACTGCGTACCGCCTTGGCCACGGAGAAGGTGCTCTGGAACATCTTGTTGAGCAGGGGGCCCAGGGTTCCGGCTTCGTCGGCCAGGCGAACGGCCTGCTTGACCTGTCCCAGAATCTGGGTTTCGCCCAGCACCATGGAATCCAGGCCGGAAGCCACACGAAAGGCATGATGGGCGGCGGCACTCCCGTCGAGATGGTACAGATATTGGGACAGGTCGAACCCCGTCAGTTCATGATGATCGGCCAGCCAGTCCGCTACCGTTTCCGGATGGGGGGTTTTGCAGTAGATTTCCGTACGGTTGCAGGTGGACAGGATCACCGCCTCCTCGGCGGGCGTGGCATAGAGCAAGGCACTCAGGGCCGGTTGCAGGCGCTCCTGCGGGAAAGCCACCCGTTCGCGCACCGCCACCGGCGCGGTCTGGTGGTTCAGACCGAAGGCATGGAGCTGATGGGCAGAGGAATCAGACAAGGGTTTTCCCGGAATCCTGATAATAGCCGAACATTATAACTGTTCCCGATCTTCTGGTCAGTGCGCGGTAGGCGGTTGCACGCCGCGCGGGTAAAGCAACCAGAGTTGCCCCGTCTGTTTCATGTGTCCGGCGGCTTCTTCGGCTTCGACACCAAAGCCCCAGAAAAAATCCGCCCGGACGGCCCCACGAATGGCCCCCCCCGTGTCCTGGGCCATCATCAGCCGGTCCAGGGTCTGGTTTCGGCCGGGCCAGGTGGTGCTCAGAAAAACGGGAGCGCCCAGGGGAATGACCCGGGTATCCACCGCCAGGCTGGCCTGCCCGGTCAGGGGGACGCCCAGCGTTCCCAGGGGGCCGGGCAGATCCGGCGGAAGCAGACGAAAAAAGACGAAACTGGGGTTCTGGTTCAGCAAGGTCTGGAGATCCTGGGGGTGCGCCCGTGCCCAGGCCTCGATGCCCTGCATCGAGGCCTGGGACAGGGACAATTGTCCCTGTTGCACCAGATAGCGGGCAATGGAGCGGAACGGGTGGCCGTTCTGATCGGCATACCCCACGTGCAGGCGCCGTCCGTCCTGCAACTGGATCACACCGGATCCCTGGATCTGGAGGAAGAACAACTTGATGGGGTCGTCGACCCAGAGAAGTTCATGTCCAGTCAGGGGGCCATCTTCGAGTTCGATTTCGGCCCGGGAGAAATACGGGACCACCCGGTTACCCACCAATCGTCCGCGCAGGTGCCGTCCCTTGAGGTCGGGGGCCAGGTCGCCCAGATCGATGGTCAGCAGATCCGGCGGCGGACCGTAGAGGGGGAAGCGGTAGACGGTCGTACGCGTCAGACTGCCCTGCAGAAGGGGTTCGTAATAGCCTGTGATCAGCCCTTGAGCGGATTCGTCCGGATTGAGGACCTGCCAGGGGTCGAAGGCGCGTTCGAAGAACCGACGCATGGTGAGGGCGTCGAAGGCCCCCAGGGAAATGGCCTGCTGGCAGAGGGAGGACCAGGGCGTGTTCTGGGAGAGGCGGGTGCAACTTTCCAGGAAGGCATTCCAGGTGGCCGGACTGAGCCCCTGGTCCCAGTGGGGCAACTGGCTGAAATCCGTGCGAACCAGGTGTCCCGGAGAAGGTGGCGCAAGGTTCTCCGGTACCGTTGGGCTGATTTCCGCTGGCGAGGGGCAGGTCAGGGAGGCAGGCGCACCGACCCCGGGCCGGGGAAACATCGGCGTGGCAGGTGGCGCGGCAGGCTGGGGGGTGGCACAGCCCGCCAGCAGGAGCGGAATCAGGATACAGGCAGGAATTGGAAGGCGCGTCATGCGCATAGCGTACCATTACTGGGCTTCGGCCTGTTAGAATGTCACCCATCAACCCGTTCTCGTGAATCAGATTCCAAGGAGTTCCGCCATGACCTTTCGTATTGCCCCCAGTATTCTCTCCGCCGACTTTGCCCGTTTGGGGGAGGAAATAGCCCAGGTGATGGCAGCCGGTGCAGACATCGTCCATTTCGATGTCATGGACAATCACTATGTGCCCAACCTGACCATCGGACCACTGGTGTGTTCGGCCATCCGGCCCTATACCCAGGCCCCCATCGATGTCCATCTGATGGTCAAGCCGGTGGACCGCATCATTCCGGACTTTGCCAAGGCGGGGGCCAATATCATCAGTTTTCATCCAGAGGCTTCGGAGCATGTGGACCGTACCCTGCAATTGATTCGCGATCAGGGGTGCAAGGCGGGGCTGGTCTTCAATCCGGCGACTCCGCTCAATTATCTGGATCACGTCATGGACAAGGTGGATCTGATCCTGATCATGTCGGTCAACCCGGGGTTCGGCGGACAATCCTTCATTTCTTCGGCGCTCGATAAACTGCGCGAGGCGCGTCAGCGCATTACCGCCAGCGGACGGGATATCTGGCTCGAAGTCGATGGCGGGGTCAAGGTGGATAACATTCGTGCCGTGGCCGAGGCGGGCGCAGACACTTTTGTGGCAGGTTCGGCCATTTTCAATACCAAGGATTACAAGGCCACCATCGATGCGATGCGTGGCGAGCTGGCCCGATGACGGATGAAGCGGCATTTCCGGAAGGGGGCGAGGCCGGGTTTACCCTGACGCCCCTGGTGCGGACGGTTCCTGCCGATCTCGATACCCCGCTGGCCGTCTATGCCAAGTTGGCGAACCGTCCCTTCTCCTTCCTGCTGGAGTCGGTACAGGGCGGTGAGCGTTTCGGTCGTTTCTCCTTCGTGGGGTTACCCGCCCGGACCCGTCTGCAGGTAACCGGTTACCGGGCCGAAGTGATCACGGAGGGGGTCGTGGTGGAAACCGTGGAATGCCCGGACCCGCTGGTTTTCGTCCAGGCCTTCATCGACCGGTACAAGGCTGTTCCCGTGCCGGATCTGCCGCGTTTTCACGGCGGGTTGGCCGGGTATTTCGGTTACGATATCGTGCGTTACATCGAACCTCGCCTGGCGGGGGGCTGGAAGCCTGATGATATTGGAGTCCCCGATATTCTGCTGTTGTTGACCACGGAACTGGCGGTCATCGACAACCTGTCAGGACTGCTGCATCTCATCGTGTATGTCGACCCCGGTCTTCCAGAGGCACGGGCCCAGGGAGAAGCGCGTTTGACGGAATTGCAGGAGGCCTTGCGGGCGGGGGTCCGTTTGCCGGAACCGGCGCTGGACAACCTGATGACGCCTTTGTCGGATGTATCTCCAGAACAGCATCGGCACATGGTGGAGCGGGCCAAGGCCTATATCGAGGCGGGGGATGTCATGCAGGTGGTGCTCAGCCGACGGATGCGACAATCCTTCGAGACTTCGGCGCTGTCTCTGTATCGCTCGTTGCGTCGACTGAATCCCTCGCCTTACCTGTTCTATTATGATTTTGGAGAATTTCAGGTGGTCGGCGCCTCGCCCGAGATCCTGGTCCGTCTGTGGGCTGGCGAAGTGACGGTCCGTCCCATCGCGGGCACGCGCCCGCGCGGCCAGGATCCCGTCGAGGATGAAGCCCTGGCCCGGGAACTCCTGCAGGACCCCAAGGAAATTGCCGAACACCTCATGCTCATGGACCTGGGGCGCAACGATGTGGGGCGGATCGCCCAGACGGGTTCGGTGGAGGTGACCGAAAACATGGCCATCGAACGCTACTCCCATGTCATGCATATCGTTTCCAATGTGGTGGGGCGTCTGCGCCCGGGCATGCGGGCGCTGGATGTGTTGCGCGCCACCTTTCCGGCAGGAACCCTGTCCGGCGCCCCCAAGGTTCGGGCCATGGAGATCATCGACGAACTGGAACCCACGCGCCGCGGGATTTATGGCGGTGCGGTGGGGTATCTGGGGTTCGATGGCAACATGGACATGGCCATCGCCATTCGCACGGCAGTCATTGCCCGGGGACAACTCTGGGTTCAATCCGGCGGCGGCATCGTGGCGGATTCGATCCCTGAGGCGGAGTGGCAGGAAACGGTCAATAAGGCTCGTGCCGTGGTGCGGGCGGCTGAACTGGTTCAGTCAGGAGAATTTGCTTCACATCGTTAGATTGGTAACCCCCTGGAGTCCCTGGATGAAACGCCCTTATCCCTACATTCCCTCTCCGCCCGATCCCCTGCGTCGCAAGCAACCCCTGCCCTGGTCCCACCCCAAGAAAGATCCTGGGGATCTTCAACTGGAACAACGTCTGAAAGCGATCCTCGAGCATCCCTCCTATCGGGAGCCGGACGAGGATACAGATTTCATACAGTCCGAATCTGCGCGCGGAGTCCGGCTTCAGCTGGATTACGCCAAGGCGGAACAGGGCATGCGCGAGCAGAATATCGAGCGGTCCATCGTGGTGTTCGGCAGCACCCGTTTGCGCGAACCCGCCATGGCGGAAGAGGAGTTGAAGCGGGTCATGGCGCAATGCCTGCAGGCGCCGGACGACCCTCAACTCCAGCGGGAACGACGTCTGGCCGAAAACCGCCTGTCGCTTGCACGCTACTACGAGGTGGGGCGGGAATTGGGGCGACTGGTGGGGAAGGTCGGCAAGGACGCGCGCGGGGGCGGCCTGGTCGTGATGACCGGAGGAGGTCCCGGTGCCATGGAAGCGGCCAATCGGGGCGCTTTTGAAGAGGGCGCGCCTACCGTCGGGCTGAACATCACTTTGCCGCGCGAGCAATTCCCCAACCCGTATATCACACCGGGGTTATGTTTTCAGTTCCATTATTTTTCCATGCGGAAACTTCATTTCATGAAACGTGCGGTGGCGATTGTGGCGCTGCCTGGTGGTTATGGAACGCTGGACGAACTGTTTGGAGCCCTGACCCTGATTCAGACCCGAAAGGTGCCGCCGATTCCGGTCGTTCTCGTGGGGGAAGCCTACTGGCGCCGTGTGTTCGATACGGAATACATGCTGGAGCAGGGGCATATCGATGAGGAAGATCTGGATCTGTACTGGTATGCAGAGACTGCGGTCGAGGCGTGGGAAGGCATTCAGCATTGGCACCGGGAAAATGGCAGCGCGCTGTTTTGAAAAAAGTGCAAACTGCAAACAAGAAACGATAAAAAATATCGTAAAGTTTTTTTGCTTTATGACGATATGAGGTAGCAGTTCTGGATTATCATGCGCCCTTGTGTTTCGGAAGCAATCTGTTTTTAATGGGAAATTACCCCGTGTATTTCCTGCTGGGGGGGGGTGGGGTTGAATAACAATAAAAATGTTCTTGTGGCGGGCGGTGCGGGTTATATCGGCAGTCATGTGGTGACGGTGCTCATTCAGGCAGGCTTTTCCGTGGTGGTGCTGGACAACTTTTCGAACAGCGATCCTTCGGTGCTGCATCGCCTGGAAAAGATCACCGGACAGACCGTTCCCTTCGTTCAGACGGATCTGCGTAGCCGCGACACGGTGGTCTCCACGTTACGCAATTACCAGATCACCTCGGTCATCCATCTGGCGGGGCTCAAGGCCGTGGGCGAATCGGTGGCGAAGCCCATCGAATACTACGGCTGCAACATCCAGGGTACCCTCAGCCTGCTGGAGGCGATGCAGGCCTGCGGGGTACATGAGTTGGTCTTCAGTTCCAGCGCCACCGTTTATGGGGACCCTCAAACCCTGCCCATCGACGAAACGCACCCGACCAGTGCCACCAATCCCTATGGACGCAGCAAGTTGCACATCGAGGAAATGCTGCACGATGTGGCCCGCGCATCGGGAAAATGGAAAATTGTCTGCCTGCGCTATTTCAATCCGGTCGGTGCTCATCCCTCGGCCTCGATCGGGGAGGATCCGGCAGGCATCCCCAACAACCTGATGCCCTTCGTGGCGCAGGTGGCTTCGGGGCGACGTCCGATCCTGCGGATTTTTGGCAACGACTACCCGACGCCCGATGGAACGGGGGTGCGGGACTATATCCATGTCATGGACCTGGCCGAAGGGCACCGTTCCGCCCTCGAGTTCGTGGCGACCCAGCCCGGCTGGCAAGCCATCAACCTGGGCAGCGGGCAGGGGCATAGCGTGCTGGAAATGGTTGCCGCCTTCGAAAAAGTCAGCGGCCGGCCGATTCCTTACCAGATCGTGGACCGTCGTCCCGGTGATATTGCCGCCTGCATCGCCGATCCCGCACGCGCCCTGCGCGTACTGAACTGGAAGACGACGCGGAGTCTGGAGGACATGTGCGCCAGCACCTGGGCTTGGCAACGATATCGGGAAGCCGGGGTGTGAGGTTGGCGTGGGTTTTGGGGCTATGGGCCTGTCTATGGACGGGTTTGATCCTCGGGGGGGACGCCGTCGCTGCCGGGGAGAGGGCATTCCCCAACGTGGCGTTTTATCTGGGGGGCGATGCGCCCCTGGATCTGCTCCAGGCCTTCGATGAGGTGATCGTCGACCCGGCCGTGTTTGCCTTGCCCTCGCTGGAACGGTACCCTCATACCCGCTGGGCGGCTCGCGTGGAAATCACGTCGCAAGACTACCAGGGTGCGCCTGAAGCCTGGGTGAAGAAGGCGCTCACGCCGTTGTGGGCGAAAGGATTTCGCGACTTCTATCTGACCGATGCGGCCGGAGGTTTTTCGAATGAAACGGGCGGGACCTCGTTTTTTTCTGCTTCGCCCACTGCCGAAGATCGCTGGCTTTCCCAGGCCCTGACCGAGGTCCATGGCGCATTCGGCGCGGCGCGGATCTTTCTGCGCAACCATCCGCCTGTGGCCGATGCCCAGGCCGGACTTCTGGCCGGATGGGTGGTGGAATCGATCTTCCAGCCCTACGACTCCCTTCAAGGCTGGTTTCTGACCGTGGATCCCCATCGCCTGGACGAGCAGTTGGGCCAGTTGCATCATTGGCAGGAGAAACACCCCGAGGTTCCGTTGATCGACCTCGAACTGGCCCAGAAGTATGACAGGGAAGGCCAGCAGGCTCTGGCCCGGAAGTCTGTCCAGGCCGGTTTGATTCCCTACGTGACCAGCCCTGACGAACACATCGTGGGCATTGGAAAACTGACCGTCATGCCCAGAAAGATTCTGGTGGTTCAGTCGCTGGACCCGGGGGTGGCCATCGAGGAAGGAACAGGGTCCAAGATTCTGTCTCTTCCCCTGGACTATCTGGGCTATGACGTCCGGTATGTGAACGTCAACGAGGGACTGCCGGAAGACATCACGCCGGATCGGTATGCCGGTATCGCCATTTTCCTGGATAAGGATGTGGAGGACCAGGACAAATGGCGTCTGTGGTTCCTGAACGAAGTGCGCCGTCACGTTCCGGTGGCCGTGTTTGATCGTTTCGGTTTTGACATCGATCTTGAAACCGCACAGGCCCTGGACCTCAAGGTGCTGCCCAGCGGGTATCTGCCCGGAGCCACGGTCAAGATTCTCCATACCGCGCCCATGATTGGTTTCGAACATGCGCCACAGGTCGAGATACAGGATGCCGTGGGGCTGGCCATCGGTCCTTCGGGGCAATCCCTGGCACAGATCCAGGTGGGCGACAAGGTCATGGACATGGCGGCCACCCTGCCCTGGGGGGGCTATGCCCTGGCGCCGTTTTCCCTGGAATATGTGGGGGAATTGAACCGGAACTACTGGGTCATCGACCCCCTCAAGTTCCTGCGCCAGGCCCTGTCGTTGCCTGCGATGCCGGTTCCCGATACCACTTCGGAGAACGGGCGGCGCCTGCTTTTCGTTCAGGTGGATGGGGACGGATTCCCATCCCGGGCAGAATTCCCCGGTTACGATTACGGGGCTGAGGCCCTGTATGACCAGATTTTCAAAAAATACCCCATTCCGATGACCGTGTCCGTGGTGGAAGGCGAAATAGGCCCCACCGGGAAATATCCTGCCCTGTCCCCCACGCTGGAATCCATTGCGCGCAGGATTTTTGCCCTGCCCAACATTGAAATCGGTTCCCATACCTATTCCCATCCCCTCGACTGGATCCTGGCCGACCCCAGTTACGGGCAGCAGAAGGAACAGTTGTCCATGCAGATTCCGGGCTACACCTTCGATCTCAAACGGGAGATCGAGGGCTCCATCGATTACATCAACAGCCGGTTGGCCCCGCCCGGGAAAAAAGTGCGGGTCCTGCAATGGTCGGGGGCGGCGAACCCCACCGCAGCCGCCCTGGAGGAGGCATGGAAGGCGGGCGTGTACAACATCAACGGGGGCGACACCCTGCCCGTCAAGCCCGATGGCTCCTGGACGGACATCAGTGGGGCCGGGATTGCGAAGGGGAAGGGCGACCAGAATTACCAGATCTACGCAGCGGAAATGAACGAGAACATCTACACGAACGATTGGACTCGACCCTTCTATGGCATGGTGCGGGTGCTGGAAACCTACGAAATTACCGAATTTCCGCTGAGAATCAAGCCGGTGGACATCTATTTCCACTTTTATTCCGGCACCAAGCTGGCCTCCCTGAAAGCGCTCCAGAATGTGTATGATGTGACGTTGAAACAGCCGGTATTCCCGGTGTATACCTCGGACTTCATCCAGAAAGTGCTGGATGCCCGTCATGCGTCGGTGGCCCTGCAGGAGGGGCAGTGGCAGATTCGAACCGGCAGGAGTCTCCGGGAATTCCGTTTGCCGGTGGGTGAGATCCCCGATCTGGACCGTTCCGCCGGGGTGATCGGGTACCTGCCCGTCCCCGGCGGAACCTATCTTCATCTGGGGGATGACCAGGCCCACGTGTCGCTGGTGTCTGCAAATTCCCCGCCCGACCGTCTGCCCTATGTGTCGGCCGCCACGGCGTACATCACCCATTTCGAGAGGCAAGGTCGAACGATTCGTTTCGATGCCCGGGGGTATTACCAGCCCTACGTATTGTTGGGACACGTGGACCCTGCCTGTCGGTTCAAGGTGGATGGCCGGGCGGTTCAGCCCACGGAGGGGGGGAAGGGACGGCTGAAGATCTCCTTCCCGTCTTCCGGGGGAGAGCTTGGTCCTGCGCATGGCATCGAGGTTCACTGTCATGATTGAGCGGGAACAAATCGTTCGTCCGTGGCTGACGCTGGTTCTCGGGGCAGGAATTCTGCTGGCCATGGCCGCAGCCTATCAGGGCAATGAAGATTTTCTGAAAACGGTGGATCCCTATAAACCCACCGGCATTTCCATCGCTTATCTCGAGAGCCGGCTGGCAGGGCATCCGAATCAACCCGCCATGCTGGAAACCCTGGCCTGGCAGTACATGACCCTCGGGCACTGGGATTCGGCGCTCATGACCGCGCAGCGTTTGCAGGATCTGGGGGGGAAACAGGACCAGGCACGGGCCCTGTTCATTCGCGTCCGGGTCGCAGAGCAACGGGCCTTTGAATACCCCCTGCAGAGCGCTCAACGGGCGCATTACCTGGAGGAGACGCGCCAACTGCTGCACCGCACGCTCGACTATCACTGGGATGTGCCGACTCTCGAGTACCTTGTCCGGATGGCTCGGGATGCCTCCAGTTTCGATGTGATGTCCCACGACTATCAGGCCCTCGCGGATCAGGATACCGAACGCGCACGCCTGTGGTACGCACGCTATGGCAAGGCCGCTCAGGACAGCCAGCATTACGCCATTGCCGCAGAAGCCTTCTTCCAGGTCGAACGGCTGTCCCGGGCCGTTTCGGACAAACGGCGCGCCTGGGCGGCAGGGGTCGCCGCCCTGGAGGCGGGAAACCAGGTCGAAGCAGCCTGTGTTGCCGCCGATGCACATATGGCGGGTCTGGAACGGGATCCGGAAGCCGTGGCGACCATGCTCAGACTGGCAAGAAGTGCACAACGGCATGATCTTGAATTGAAATACGCCAAACTTCTGCTGCAACTCAGTCGGCGCGAGGACAGCATCGCGCCGACGGTGCGCCGGGTTCATTGGGAGGGCCCGGGGGCAGATTCGGTCCGGCCGCCTTCCCGCAGGCAGGCGCCCAGGTTTTCCGACGGGATGTCCGGCGCTTCGCTTTGGGCGAGGGCGCCTGCCCATTTTCGTCGTACGGCCGATCAGGAACCGGAAATCAACGGGTTGGGGGTGGGGGCCAACGCTGGAACCGACACCGAGGACGCCACCTTCGTCAGGAATGTCACGCCGGAAATCGAGCAGTCTCCCCGACCGGGAACCCTGGAGCAGAGGAAGGGGGGATGGGCCGCAACGGCCGGGGCCAGCCACAAAACCCTCGAAGATTTCGAGTTGATGTACAGCGCGTTCGTGGGGAATGGTCAGCTGAAGGATGCAGAGGCGGTTTGTCGCAAGGCGCTGGAGCGTCATCTCGATCCCGCGGTCTGGACCAAACGTCTGGCCCAGGTGGCGTTGTGGAGTGGTCAGCCCAAGGTGGCTCTGGAGAATTGGTTGATTTATGCCCAGGCCACCCACGATGAGGAGGCCTGGCAGAATGTTCTGAGGATCGCTCGCCAGATCAATGACGATCGGAGTTACCTGACGGCCTTGCTGCATGAATCCGGGCGCAATCCCGATGACCTCGAGTTGATCGGGAAGATCATTGCTGCCCATGAGCGCCTGGCCGAGCCGGAGGCCAGCCTGGATTTTCTGAAGGCTCGAGCAGTCGGGTCGATGCGGGTTCCCCTGCTGGAACGGTATGCCCAACTGGCCGAAGATCTGGGGGATGAAGACAAGGCGCTGTGGGCGTTACACCGCTTGCAGGCGGACTACGGACCCTCCCCGCGTTATGCCATCGATATTGCAGATATCGATCTGCAAAAAAAGGACCCCCAGGCGGCCTTCGACGAGTTGGCCCAGGTCAAATCGAGGGTGGGGGTGGACAAGGTGAATGCCCCCTTCTGGCGTGCCTATGCCGAAGTGGCGGATTTGTCGCACCATGATCAGGCTGCCATTGAAGGGCACAGGAAATTGCTGGAGACCGGTGGCTACGATGGTGATGACCTCAGAGACATGGAGAACTACTACACGGGGTATCCTCTGGATGCTGGCAGGCTTTTTGAACTGGAATTCCGCTTGACGGGCAAACTGCAACCCCTGTTGAATGCCATGAGCAGTTATTCCACCGCACGGGCCTGGGGACGGGTGTATGGCTTATTGCAGGGACTCACGGCCAAACAGCGGGCCGAGTTTGAAACCAATGTCGATTTTCTGATGGCAAGGGGGGATTATTTCCTGCGCAGCGGGCATTGGAAACTGGCCCTGGCCGACATGCACCGGGCAATGGCATTGCCTCAGGTCGGTGATGCCCAGCGCGTGGGTTATCTATGGGCTTTGGTGGACTTTGGTTCGGACGAGGAATTGAGCACCGTGCTCTACGCCTGGCGCCACCGGATCGAAGCCGACTCGATTTACTGGGGGGTCGCAGGCGCGGCCTACGTCCGCATGAACCAGCCTGAAAAGGCCTTGGGGTACCTGGCCCGGGAGGTCAGGGAAATGAAGGAAGACCCCCAGTGGTTGCTGGTCCTTTCCTATGCCCAGGAGGATTCCGGGGATTCGGCATCGGCGTGGCGTTCCCGCCGGGCGGCCTGGAATCGTCTCAATGCCCTGATCTCTGCGCCGCTTCAGCCCTCTTCCTCGATCCGGAACCTGGTCTCCAGAGGCAACGCGCTCCAGCCCGCAACGCCGGTGCTGGACATGGGCGGCGTGGAATCGCCCCTGGCGCTCAGAGTGTCCTTGAGTCAGCTTTTCGTGAACGGGGATGCTTCCCTGGACTACCTCACCCAACTCCTGCAACGACGGCGTTGGCGGAAGCGGACGGGAGACTCTCCCGGGGCAGGCGAATCCCTGTTGGGCAGTCTCCGGGCTTTTCAGGACGTTCCCCTGACGACCGGGGACGATTGCCTGGAAGAACTGGATGCGGAAGGGCTATCCCCCGAGGCCAAGAAGAAAGTGGTCCTGAGCGAGCGTTGCCGGATTTCCAACGCGGCCAAGGATGTGGCGACCTCCTGGGCATTGGGTGGGGAACATAACGATCTGGCGCGGGCCTGGCTGGCACAGGAGTATGGCAATCGTCTGCTGCATTCCACCGATGCCCGGATCACGCTGGCTCTGGCAGAGAATGATCAGGAGACCCTGGCTCGTCTGATCGACGATCAGGAGCGCAAGATCCAGGTGGATCAGAAAATTGAAAGCCTCGAGCGGCTGGGGCGGAAGGCAGACGCCCAGACCGTTGCCTTTGAAGGGGGGGAAAATGCTCCGCATAATACTGATCGCCATGAAATCGAACGGGAGGCGCTGCTGACGCCCAGCGACAACATCAGCCAGAACCAGGATCCTTCTCCCGGGCCTTACTGGAGCCCGCAAGGCTATATCACGCCCTCCGTGGTGACCGGCATGAACGTCAGCACCTGGAATCCCCTGTCCTATGTGGAAAAGTCCGCAGGCGTGGGGTTTGCGCTGAACAATGAGTATACGCTGGACGTGGAAGCCATCCAGCGCACCCAGACCGACCTGAACACCCGTCAGATCGCTTATATCCCCGGCCAGGACAACAGCATGGCTGCTACCTTCAGCGATCATACCGATGCCCGGGATTATGGTGTGACGGTGGGCCATCGCTCGGCCTGGTATGCCTTTGACACTTACAGTGGCAGCGCCCAATACAACTGGTCGCCCACGCTCGTGACTCGGGTGATGGCGGGCTGGAACCAGTTCACAGACCTTTCTCCGGTCATCCAGGTCATGGGGATGAAGAATATGGTCGATATGTCCCTGGAATGGTTGTTTGCCTCACGGTGGTTTCTCAAGACTTCCGTGGAAGGGGACCGGTTCAATGCACAGAATGGAGAATATCTTGGCAACGGGTTCCTGTATTCCATGGAAATGGGGTATCAGTTGATGACCCGTTTGCCCAACTGGAACCTGCGTTTCGTGACCTATGAAGGTCGCTTCAATTCTGCGGGGAACGTGGTACTTCCCCAACTGGCGACGCTGGTCCCCAGGGGACAGGCGGTCAATACGGCCTTTTTCATGCCGGGCAACATCTCTCAATACGGGCTGATGACGGGGTATGGAACCGACTATGAAAATAATTATTTGCGTTCCGGTTGGCAACCCTACGTCGATGCGGGGGTCGTGAATGATACGGTTCTGGGGTTACTGCCCCAGATCAGCACGGGATTGGCAGGACCGATCCTCGGTGGGGACTATGCCAGAATCTATTATTTCCATGAAACGGCGCCAGGCAGTACGGAATCCATGACCCAGGTCGGGGTCAGTTACCGGTATTTTTATTGAGTGGGTGGGGAAGACTGCAAAAGAAGTTTTTAACTTGAAAGATACGTCAGGAGACAGGACATCATGAAACCGAATAGAACCATTGCTTGGGTGGTGGCGGCAACCGTCGGGTTGGCTGCCTGTTCAACGCTCGATGTGGGGCAACCGCCTTCTCTGGCACCGAATGCCACCTGGGCGCTGCTGCCTCTGGCCAATTATACGGAAACCCCGGATGCCGGGGACCGGGTGGCCAGCATCACGGAAAGCATCCTGCATCAGAAGGGAGGAATGGACCTCAAGCGTTACCCTGTCAAGGATGAAAAGGATACGTTCCTTCTGGGGAACAACGCCAAACTGCAACAGGCCGCCATGGACTGGGCCAGCCAGAACAGGATTCAATACGCTCTGACCGGATCGGTCCAGGAATGGCGTTACAAGACTGGGGTGGATGGGGAGCCGGCGGTCAGCGTGACGTTCAATCTGGTGGACATGACCACCGGAAAAACGGTCTGGAGTGCGACAGGTAGCCGGACCGGCTGGAGCCGTTCGAGTGTGGGATCCGTGGGACAGGCGTTGATCGACCAGTTGCTGGTCCCCATCGAACACGCGCGCTGAGTTCGGACGATCGTGGAAAACGCTATCCAGACAGCCAAAAAAGCCCGTTTCAGCGATGCCCTGGAAGGGGTGACGCTGTACAGTCGTTTCTTTGCAAAAACGGCCATTCGTCCGGTGGCGGTGATCGAGGTCGTGGGGTACATGGGCGCGGCCATCGGGGCATTTTATTTGATCGATCCGCAGGATCCGCTGTTGCTCATGCTGGACTTTCCCTGGGTCTGGCTGGTGGCCACGGCCCTGGCGTTGCGTTATGGTGCCCTGATGGGGGTACTGGCCGGGTTGATGATCGTCCTGGCCTGGGAACTCCTGTATCGGGGTTATCAGGGCAACGGGACGCCGGGTTTTCCGGTGATGCTCATGTCCGGCGGATTGGTTCAGGTGATTCTGGCCGGTCATGTCCGGGATGTCTGGGCCAATCTGGCCGTCCGGGCCAACGGGATCAATGGGTACCTCAACGATCATCTGGCGTCCCTGACCACGGCCCACTATCTCCTGCGGGTTTCACACGATCGGCTGGAACGCGATTTGTTCACGAGACCGGCAACCTTGCGCAGTGCTCTGGAGCATATGCGCGAAATCACGGCCCTGTCCACCGACCCCGAAGTGCTTCATTCTCCCTTCAGAGGGGCACAGGCGGCACTGGACCTCATCGCGATGATTTGCCAATTGGGTTCCGCCACCCTTTATGCGGTGGCTTCCAATGGTCAGGTGGTGGATGTGTCCTATGCCGAGGTGGGCACGCCGATCCCCCTGAACCGGGATGATCCCGTTCTGAAGGATTGTTTGGCGCGTGAGTCCCTGTCCCACCTCAAGGCGGTGGATGCGGAGAAGTTGGGGTCCTACTACGTGGCAGCGCCGATCATCCCGGTCTCGGGCGAATTGATCGGGGTCCTGCTGGTTCATCAGATCCATTTCATGGCGCTCAACCACGACAACATGCAATTGATGCGGGTATTGCTGGACTACTACGGCGATGGCCTGGAAAAATATCAACTGGTCGGTCAGGTCCATCGTCTCCTGCCTCAGTGTCCCTATGGATTTGCTGCCGAGTTGGCGCGAATCTCCCATCTCAAGCAACTCTATGACATCGATTCCTCGCTGGTGGCGCTGAGTTTTCCGCGCTCCGGTTCCGGGGATCTGCAGTTTCAACAGGTGATTCGTCAGTTGCGTTCGCTGGACATGCTCTGGACCGGTCAGAACGATGAACGGCAATTTGCCTTGTTCCTGATGCCGTTGACCGAAAAGGACGGGGTTGCAGGGTACATGAACCGGATCGAGGCAGGTTTGCAACAAACCTTCCAGGCAACCCTGGCTGAGGCGGAAATCCGTTTTTATTCGATGCCCGTCAAGGAACGGGATGCCGACTGGGATCTGAAAATGATCTACGATCAGGTGCGTGCCGCGTGATCCCGGTGACGATCATCCTGGGGCTTCTGGCTATTCTGGCCCAGGGGATGGCTGTCCATACCCTGGTGGTCTCCCTGCCCGGTGGCGTGGGACCCCTGCTGACTTTCTTTTTCTGGCAAGGGTGGGCGGCCCTGCTGACGACATTTTTTTACGCGGCGCTCTGGCCTGCATTTTTTGCCCTCCCGAAGCGCACTTCCCTGCTGCATGTCTTTCTGACCTGCCTGTTTCTGCCGGTAGCCGGCGCCCTGCTCTTTTTGACCGAAATGGCCGTTCACCGGTTTTTGAAACCGCTCCCGGATCACAGTTACCTGGGTGTCGTCGACGCGCCTGAATTCGAGCATCACCTGTTGAACCGCATTACCTATGGCGTGGGTTCCCGCCTGCTGGCCAAATTGACCACCGCCGATGCCCCCCTGTCCAGTAAACTGTCTGCGGTGGTGACGTTGCGTTCCATGCCCCTGCGCTACTCCGGCCAGATGCTTTCCGACCTCCTGGCCGACTCGAACGACGAGGTGCGACTGTTGGCCTATGGAACCATGGATGAGGCCGAAAAGGCGGTGATGAAACAGATCTACGAGATCCATCATCAACTGGCGGCCCTGCCGGCAGGACAGCATCCCGTTCAATTGTGGATACGCATGGCCGAATTGTATTGGGAGCTGATCTACCAGAATCTGGTGACGGGGGAGGTGCGCCGGCATACGCTGACCCAGATCGCGCATTTTGCGCATCAGGTGCTGGACGTGTCTTCCGGGGAAGCGGGCATGTGGTTTCTGCTGGGGCGTTGCGCGCTGTTGCATCAGGATTACGGGACGGCAGAAAACCATTTTCTGCGCGCGCAGCAATTGAACTATCCTCAGGATCGTCTGTTGCCCTGGCTTGCCGAAGTGGCCTTCCTGAAGGGGGAACTGCACCGGGTTCCCCTGTTGCTCAAGGGGTTGCGTAATAGTGCGCGGATGCCCCAACTCCAGCCTTTGCTGAGGTATTGGTTACCATGAAGAACAAGAGGCGTTTGAGAAAAGCAGAGACAGCGGAGGTCTGCCTCTTGCTGGAGGGAACTTATCCCTATGTATCCGGCGGCGTTTCGGCCTGGGTCAGCCATCTTCTGAATGCCTACCCCGATGTGTCCTTCGCGCTGGTGTTCATGGGGAGCAGTCCCCAGGATTATGGGGATCCCGTGTATCGCTTGCCGGACCACGTGGTCTATTACGAGGAGTTTTTCATCCACGATGTCGTGCCCAAACAGGCGGTACGGAAAATACGCCAGGGGAATCCCCGGGATTTCGACAAAATGGAACACTTTCATCAGGCTCTGCGGGATCCCCTGCACCCGGACCTGAGCGGGCATCTCCTGCGTCAGATCCTTCCCCTGATGGAACGGGGGAAATCCCTGGATGACACGCAGTTCCTGTATGGCAAGATGTCCTGGGACATGATCACCGAGTACTATGAGCGGTACTCCACGGATCCCTCCTTTACCGATTACTTCTGGACCGTGCGCATGATGCACAAGCCGATTTGGGAGATCGTCAACGTCAGCCGCCAGATCATTCCCGCCCAGGTCTACCACACAGTCTCCACGGGCTATGCGGGATTTCTGGGGGCCCTGCTTCATTACCGGACAGGGCGACCCCTGCTGCTCTCCGAGCACGGAATCTATACGAAGGAACGCAAGATCGATCTGCTGCAAAGTACCTGGTTGCGGGACAACCGGCGCTTTCTGGAGGAGGATTCCGCACAGGTCGGGTATCTTCAGGACCTGTGGGTACGTTTTTTCGAGTCCATCGGTCAGATGTGCTATTCCGCATCGACCTCGATCATCTCCCTGTTTGAACAGAACCGGCGGCGTCAGATCGACGACGGAGCGCCAGCGGAACGGACGCGGGTCATCCCCAATGGCATAGACTTGCAACGTTTTTCAGCACTGCGGGCGCAGCGTCCGGAATCTGTCCCCCTGGTGGTTGCGCTGATCGGGCGGGTGGTCCCCATCAAGGACATTCGGACCTTCATCCGGGCCATTTTCATTGCGACGCGCCGAGTGCCCGAGTTGCAGGGCTGGATCATTGGAGGCGAGGGGGAAGATCCGGAATACGCCCAGGAATGCCGCAGTTTTGCGTCCAGTCTGGGGATTCTGGAGGTTCAATGTCATTTCCTGGGACATCAGCAGGTGGATCGCTACTATCCCCGAATTGGTCTGCTGGCCTTGAGTTCCATCAGCGAGGGTCAGCCCCTGGTGATCCTGGAAGCCTATGCGGCGGGCGTTCCCGTCGTGGTGACGGATGTGGGGGCCTGTCGCGAGTTGGTGGAGGGCGCGGCGGGGGAAGATGGCGCGTTGGGAAAGGCGGGGGCCGTGGTTCCCATTGCCGACCCCGAGGCCATGGCCCAGGCCATGATCGATTTGCTGACCCTGCCGGGGGCCTGGCAGAAGGCTCAGGCCGCTGCAGTGGCACGGGTCACCCGCTATTACGATGCGCGGATCATGGAAGCCCACTATCGTCAACTCTATGCCACCTTGTGGCAGAAGCCCACCGAAGTGTTTGCGGAAGGATGATCGACCATGGCTGGCATTGGCTTTGAAATACGCAAAATCCTCCACAAGGACAATCTGACCAGTACGCTGGCTGCCTACAGTTATGCGGGGTTGATCGGTTCCGGACCGCTGATCCTGTCCGTGGTCTCGATCCAGTTGATCAGCCTGTTCAGCTTGTCGGTGGCGCATACCCATTTCCCCATCGTTCAGTTCCAGGTTTCCCTGACCTATCTGATTGCCGCCAGCCAGATTTTGACGGGCGCGGTGCAATTGATGTTTACCCGCTACATTTCCGACCGCCTGTTCGGGAACGAAAACGGGATGGTTCTGCCCAGTTATCATGCGGTGCTGGTGGTGGTGACCCTGGTGGCCGGAATCCTGGGGTTGACCCTGTGTTTCACGGCATTCGCTGGCATGGACACCGGCTATCGTCTGCTGATGCTGATGGCTTTCGTGTTGTTGTGCAACATCTGGTGTGGCATCATTTTTCTGTCCGGGATCAAACAGTACCGGGCGATTCTGTTGCTGTTCGTGGTGGGGTATGGGTCGGCGGTGATTTTTGCCTGGTTTCTGTTTCCCCTCTTCGGATTGAATGGACTGATCGGCAGTTTCGTCCTGGGCCATGTCCTTCTGATTTTTGGGATGCACGCCCTGATCTACCGCAATTTTCGCTCGGACAAGTATATTTCCTGGCAGGTCTTCGACCGCAGGTTCAATTATCCCCGTCTGGGCGTGGTGGGTCTTTGCTACTATCTGGGCGAGTGGTTGCACAAGATTCAGTTCTGGTACTATCCCTTCACGGGGCAACCGGTCATCGGGCCGTTGCACGCCTCGTTCATCTATGACTATCCGATCTTTTTGTCCTATCTGGCGGTTCTGCCCGGGATGGCCTTTTTTCTGTTGCGCATCGAAACGGATTTTGTGGAATATTACAATGCCTTTTACGATGCCGTACGTTCGGGGGGGACCTATGAACATCTTCAGAACATGCGCAACATGATGGTGCGCGGGGTCCGGACGGGACTCTACGAGGTACTCAAGATTCAGGGCATCGTGGTGTTGCTGGTGTTCGCTTTCGGGCAGGATCTGCTTCATCTTGTGGGCATCTCGGTCTATTACCTGCCCCTTCTGCGGATCGATACCATTTCCGCCAGCCTGCAGGTGCTTTTTCTGGTGGCGATCAACGTGTTCCTGTACATCGATCGTCAGCGGGTGGTCATGATCCTGTCCGTCCTGTTTGTGGTATTGACGGGGCTGTTTACCTGGGTTACCTTGAAGGTGGGGCCGGAAACCTACGGTTATGGGTTTGCGATGTCCAGTTTTGTGGTGGTCCTGATGGCAATCTTCTACCTGGAACAGTATTTTTCTGAACTGGAATACGAAACCTATATGCTTCATCAGGATGACCTGGTCTATAGCCATCATTGAAAGGAGTGTCTGTGGGGCGGCGGGGCAGGGCGAGAGTCTGGTTTCTTCTGGTATTGTGGAGTGTGAGCCCGCAACTTTTGGCGAGACCGCTGACGGTGGCTTTCTATTACGGCAAGCATCCCACCGTGCGGGAACTGGCGGATTTCGATCTGGTGGTGGTGGATCCCGACAGTGATTTTACCCCGGTACATTATCCCCGCAGTCGGGCCCGTTGGGTTGCCTATGTCAGCGTGGGCGAAGTGACCCCCAATCGGGGGTATTACGACCTCTTTCCAAAATCCTGGATTCTGGGCGACGACCCCGACTGGAATTCGGAAATCATTGACCAGACCTCGCCGGCATGGCCCGCCTACTTTGCCGAGCAGGTGGTCCGCCCTTTGTGGAACCGGGGTTACCGGGGGTTTTTTCTGGACACGCTGGATTCCTGGCGCAAGGTGGTGACCGATCCTCGGGAACAGGAACGACAACAGCTCGGGTTGGTCCGTTTGATCGAGACCTTGCACCGGAAATTTCCCCAGGCACAGATCATCTTGAACCGGGGCTTTGAATTGTTGCCCAGGGTTCATTCTCTGGTCAATGCGGTGGTGGTGGAGTCCGTCTTTCAGGGATGGAACCAGAAAGACAAAATCTATTATGCGGTTTCTGCCCAGGATACCCGGTGGCTGTTGAGTCAGATCGACACCATCCGGCGCCAGTATCGCTTGCCCGTCATTGTCCTCGACTACTGTGATCCTCAGGAAACCGACTGTGCTGCCCGGGATATTTCTGTCCTGCGCCGGGCGGGGGTGATTCCCTATGTGTCCGACGGGTTGCTCCAGATCGTCAATCCGGCGACCCTGCGTTGACCGGTCAGCCCCGGCCGGGCGGATGGATCAGGGAACTGTGTCGAAGTTTGTACTGACGAAAAATCAGGGACAGTAACCCCGTTCCCAGAGTGATCGCCAGGGGGAAGCGCCAGTCGGGGTGGTCGATGACGAAGGGCAGCAGCCCCACGGCCGTGGCGGGGGGGGCATGCAAATCAAAAAAACGGATCAGGGTAATGGATGCCCCCATGGACAGGATCACGGCCAGGGGCCCATGACCGAGCAGCAGAAAAATTCCCAGCCCCGCAGAAGCGGTCAACAGGCAGGCCAGGACCAGCAGGACGGGCTTTCTTGCCCAGGGGCAGACGTCGGCATGGGCAAACATTTCATAGGCGATGACCACCAGGGGGGGGTAGAGGATGAAGCGCCAGCCCGAAAAGAGCACCAGACCCATGGCGATGGCCAGAAAAACGATGAAGTAGGGTAGCCAACGGTACTGGGCAGCGGGACATTCCACTTCATCATCGATCCGGTCAGCCCGCGAAGGGGGCGGGAGCGGGTGGTGGGTGCTTTTTTGCAGCCGTTGGCGCAGGACCGATCCTACTGCCAGTACGGACGTACTGAAGAGGACGGCCCCTGCATACCACCAACTGCCATCATCCAGGGCAATGGGCAATACGCCGGCAGAAATCGCGGGTGCGATGGGAGAGCGAAGGACCTTGATGAAGAACAGGGCGGCCGAAATGCCCAGCCCCAGCGACAGGGGGCCGTAGCCCCACTGGTGTTGCAGCCATAAACCGACCACCGCCGCCAGAAAGGGGGTCAGCACCAGCAGGGTGGGGGCGCTGGCCCATTTTCCCTGGGGCCGCTTGAAGATGTCGTAGGACAGGGCCGCCAACTCCGGAAAAAGCACATGAGAAATCCCGCTGATCAGGGCGACTTCCGCAATGCCGCCGATATAGCACAGGGCCAGGAGTTCTCCCATGTCAGTTCGTCCCTTCAGTCTTCAATCGTGCCCTCACTATTTCCGGAGGGAGGGGGGGTGGAGGTGGGTTTGTCACGGACCGAGGCAAACTGGGCATCATAGGTTTTACCCACGATGTTGGCCAGTACCCCGGTGGTCCAACCGAAGGTCAGCAGTCCGGACATGGTGATGAACATGGCCAGTTGGCGCCACCCCAGGGGTAACAGCACATCCCCATTTCCCAGTGACGTATAGGTTTCGCCAGCCAGGTAGAAGGCGGTACGCAGATCTGGAACAGCCTGCATGAAGTGCAGGATCAGGGCCAGGGAAAGAATCTCCGTCAGGTGGGTCAGCAGGATCAGGATGACCAGATAGAAGAAGTAGACCTGTCGGCGCATCTCATGGTTTTCCCGGGCAAAACGCCACCAGTGGACTTCGAAGCGGTGCATGACCTGATACATGCCGAAACTGTGAATGAGCATGCAGAGCAGGATCATGGACAGCCCCAGCCCAATCTCCAGGAGAGGGTGGACATCGGCGATGATCGGGGCAGGATTCAGGGCGACCATGGAGGAGAATCCGGAAGGGCTCAGTCTGGATTATAACGGGATATGGCTGCGACCTCCATTGGTCTGGAGAAATGCATAAAAGTTTCATGAAACTGCAATATACACGACACGACCCTGTCACAAAGGTCTGGGAAAATACCCCCTGAAAATAACCAACGGGCAAAGCCCTGATCCATTCACATTACCGACAGGAATACGCGCCATGCACAAGCACAAGAAATTTCGTCTGAAGCCGCTCATCTCAGGACTGTTTCACGCCTCCATGCTGACGGCCTTGCCGGGAACCCTGTGGGCTTATGATCTGGGCTCGGTGTCGAGCGGCGCGGGCAACAGCAACGAAGCCATCCCGCCCGCCGAATCGGCCTCGGCCAACGCCCCCACTCAGGGTTCCCTGACCGCCACCGAACCTCAGTCCGTCATCAACCGCAACTACATCGAGAATACCCAGACCGGCGCATCCACTTATGTGGACAACGCCGCCATCGCGCCCGGGGTCTGGTCAGTCAGCCCCAATGGACCAGGCGGGAGCGATCAGGCTGGCCTCGTCATGCGTTCTTTTCAGGATGGGCAATACAACGTCACCTTTGATGGGATTCCCTTTGCGGACGGCGCGGATTTCACGCACCATGTGAATACCTACTTCCTGGGGCAGGACACGGGCGAAGTCACCGTGGACCGGGGGCCGGGGCGGGCCAGTACGGTGGGGGATGCCACCTACGGGGGGACCATCGCCCTGCGTTCCAACGACCCGATGGGGGACCCGACCGCGACGGTGCGCAGCCAGATCGGCAGTTTCAATTCCCGTCTGGTGGGATTCCAGTATGACACGGGGGTGATGCAGAACTACGGGGATGCCAGCGGGTTCATCGATTACAACCACTACCAGACCGACGGGGCGCTGACCAACGGCAATGAACGGCGGGGCAACGTCTTTGCCAAGTTCATCAAACC
>NZ_DAHVHV010000050.1:0-15543 GCF_027317285.1 Ferrovum sp.
AGTTTCAGTGTTTCTCCCGAACCGGTCGCTTCAGGGCATACACCACGGGGATGAAGGCCAGGGCCAAGGTGCTCAGCAAGCGAAAGTCATCCATGAAGGACAACAAACTGGCCTGTCTTTGCACGGTGGCATACAGCAAGGCATGTGCCACCGCCACCGCATGATTGCCGACCCCCGCCAGTTGATGAATCACGCCCGCCAACCAGGCCTGGGTCGCTGTGGAGGAGTCGGTCAAATTGGCCGTCAGAACGCTTTGATGACGTTGTGTCCCGCGCGTCAGCCAGGTCTGAACCAGGGAGATGCCAAAACTCACCACCAGATTGCGCGACAAATTGATGATGGCCGAGGCATTGCTGCTCTTGTCCGGGGGGACCCACGTGTAAGCAGCCGCATTGACGGGAACGAAAAGAAACCCCAGCCCGATCCCCTGCAGGATTCTCAACGTCGCCAGAGACCAGTAATCCGCCTGCAAATTCATATGGGAAAAAAGATACAGAGCCACCCCGTTGCACAACAACCCGAAAGCAATCATGTGCCGGACATCCACCTTGTTGATGGCCCATCCCACAAAGGGCAATACCAGCAACACGGTCAATGCGCCGGGCGACAGCAACATTCCCGCCTGGGTAGCCGAGTAACCCATCAGGGTCTGGACCCATAGGGGAAGGAGCACCGTACTGCCGAACAGGATGAAACCCACCAGAAACATCAAGACATTGCTGAACAGAAAATTTCTTTCCTTGAGCAGGTTGAAATCCACCATCGGATAATGCTGACGGGTTTCCCAAAAGGGCAGGATGAGCAGCGCCAAGGTCGAGAGCGCCGACATCAGCATGATGAAGGGCGATGAAAACCAGTCGTCCTGCTGCCCCCGGTCCAGCACCACCTGCAAACAGCCAAACCCCACCGACAACAACACGAACCCTCTCCAGTCGACCTTGAATCCCTGGCGCCGGAACTGTATGCTCTGTTCAACCAGCGCCGGAGGATCCGACAATAGCCGCCGTGACAGATACAGGGACAGGAGCCCCACGGGGACGTTGATCAGAAAGATCCAGCGCCAGGAAAAGGTATCCGTGATCCACCCTCCGACGGTCGGACCAATGGCCGGGGCCAGAACGGTGGTGATGCCATAGACCGCGAAGGCCATACCCCGCTTCGACAGGGGGAAACTGTCGGTCAGGATGGCCTGGGAACTGGGCTGCAATCCCCCGCCCCCGATGCCCTGCAGGGTACGAAACACGATCAGGGCGGTCAGGTTGGGGGCCAGACCGCACAGCAAGGAACTGACGGAAAACATGGCCACGCAGAACAGGTAGAAACGGCGGCGACCGAAGAGCGTGGACAACCAGCCGCTCATGGGCAGGACGATGGCGTTGGACACCATATAGGAAGTCAATACCCACACCGCTTCGTCTTCGCTCACGGACATATCCCCGGCAATGTGACGCAACGCCACATTGGCAATGGAAATATCGAGGACCTCCATGAAGGTCGTCAAAGCCACGGTCACGGCCACCCACCACGGGTTGATCAGTTCTCCACGAAAATTACGGGGGGGAGAAAACGCACCCATCGAGGAAGCCGCCATTCAAACAGGTCTCCGTATCACGCCAGGCCATCAGTGAAATTCGGGCACGATTCCACCGCTCGTCCCGAAACGCAAAGTGTCACGTTAACACAAAGCAGACGGGGATTGAGCATCCCCACTGCATGCGTTGTTCAACTTTCCCAACTTGTTCCAAATTTTGGGTAGCCTAAATATCCGCGTATGGGTTATCCTCACGACTTAATCGATGGATCACTGTTCAGGAGGAATCATGTCCGTGGTGGGCGAAGAGAGGATCATTTCCGTGGTCGGCCTGGGTTATGTGGGCTTGCCCGTGGCCGTAGCCTTTGGCAAGGTACGCCGAACCATCGGCTTTGACATCAATCCGGTGCGCATCAGGGAACTGTGCGCCGGCTATGACCGGACGGGAGAAGTGGAAGAAGGAGACCTCGAGAAAGCGGACATCCTGTACACCGACCAGATCGACCAGCTCCAGTTGGCCAATTTTCATATCGTCGCCGTCCCAACCCCCGTCAACGATGCCAACCAACCCGACCTCTCCCCCATGTTGAAGGCCTCGGGAACCGTGGGAAGCGCCCTGAAGAAGGGAGATATCGTCGTTTATGAATCCACAGTCTACCCCGGAGTCACGGAAGAGGAATGCGTCCCCATCCTGGAAGCGAAATCCGGTCTGAAATGCGGGCTCGACTTCAAGGTGGGTTATAGTCCCGAACGGATCAACCCTGGGGACAAGGAGCACACCTTTACCAAGATCAAGAAGGTGGTGTCCGGTCAGGATGCCGAAACCTGCGAAATCGTCGCCCGGGTCTATGAATCCGTGGTCACGGCAGGCGTCCACCGTGCGCCCTCCATCAAGGTGGCCGAGGCCGCCAAGGTCATCGAGAACACGCAACGGGACCTGAATATCGCCTTGATGAATGAACTGTCCCTGATCTTCGACCTGATGAACATCGACACCAATGCCGTGCTGGAAGCCGCCGGAACCAAATGGAACTTTCTCAAGTTCAAACCGGGCCTGGTGGGCGGTCACTGCATCGGGGTGGATCCTTATTACCTCACCCACAAGGCCGAAAAGTTGGGTTACATTCCCCAGGTCATCCTTTCCGGGCGACGCATCAACAATGGCATGGGAAAGTTCGTGGCCCAACGCTGCGTCAAGGAAATGGTCCATGCCGGGCACGTCATCTCGGGCAGTCGTGTCACTGTCCTGGGCCTCACCTTCAAGGAAAACTGTCCGGACCTGCGTAATTCCAAGGTCATCGATATCATCCATGAATTGCAGGATTATGGGATCGAAGTGCAGATCCACGATCCCCTGGCGGATCCCCACGAGGCCGAAGCGGAATACGGCGTTTCCCTCACCCCCACCGCCACCCTGAAACCTGCGGCAGCCGTCATTCTGGCCGTGGCCCACGATGAATACCGAACCCTCCAGGCCGAGGGAATACTGGCCCTGATGGGTGACTGCCCGGTCCTGATCGATGTCAAGGGTCTTTTTTCCCGTGACGACTTCTCTCACTCCAACCTGCGTCTCTGGCGGCTATGACCCCACACTACGACCTCGTTCAAAACAGACTCCAGGAAAACCCGCGCTGCTGGGCCATTACCGGCGTGGCGGGCTTCATCGGGTCCAACCTGCTCGAAGCCCTGCTCCGACTGAACCAGACGGTCGTGGGACTGGATAACTTTTCAACCATCGACGACCGTAATCTGGAGCAGGTCCGGAAACTGGTCGGAGAATCCCGCTGGAAAAACTTCACTTTTTTCAAGGGAGACATCCGCCACCTCGACGATTGCCAGCGAGTCTGTGACGGGGCGGATATCGTGTTGCATCAGGCAGCCCTGGGCAGTGTTCCCCGTTCCATCGAGGACCCTCTGACCACCCATGCCAGCAACATCGACGGGTTCCTCAACATGCTGAGAACGGCGCAACTCATGGGGATCGAACGCTTCATCTATGCCGCGTCGAGTTCCACCTACGGGGATCATCCCGGACTTCCCAAGAAAGAGGAGATCATCGGCAATCCCCTCTCCCCCTATGCCGTCACGAAACTGGTCAATGAACTCTACGCACAGGTCTTTGACCGGGTCTATCGGTTCAAGGCCACCGGTCTGCGCTATTTCAATGTCTTCGGCCCCCGCCAGAATCCGGAAGGGGCTTATGCGGCCGTCATTCCCAGATGGTTCGGTGGATTGTTGAAGGGGAAGCCGATCGACATCAACGGCGATGGGGAAACCAGCCGTGATTTCTGTTATGTCGACAATGTCGTTCAAGCCAATATTCTGGCGGCCTGTACGGAACGACCCGAAGCCCTGGGGCAGGTCTACAACATTGCCTACGCCGAATCCACCACCCTCAACCAGTTGTATGCGCTGATCTGCGCCCAACTGAAGCAGCGCACGCCAGACTGGGCGATACCCAGCCCCCGTTACCGCGATTTTCGGGCAGGAGATGTTCGCCATTCCCTGGCGGATATTCACAAAGCCCGGCAACTTCTGGGTTACGAACCCCGTTTCTCGGTCAGGGAAGGATTGGAAAAGGCCGCAGACTGGTACGCGCACAATCTGTGAGTTCGCGTTCAGCCGCCCATCATGAGTAAACCCGCCCATCACCCTGCCTGTTTCGCCATGGGGTCGGGCAACGCCCTGTCCATCGGCGGAATCGACCTCCCGCGCCTGGCCCATCAAGTCGGCCAGACCCCCTTCTTTGCCTATGACCGCACCCGGATTTTCAACCGTGTGCAACACTTGCGGTCCGTGCTGCCCGAAGGAATCCACCTGCACTATGCCATCAAGGCCAATCCCATGCCGGCCGTGGTACAGTTTCTTGCCACCCAGGTGGACGGTCTGGATGTGGCCTCCGGTGGAGAATTGGGCGTAGCGCTGGATACCCGGACCCCGCGCGCCCAGATCAGTTTTGCCGGCCCCGGCAAATCCGCCCACGACCTTCTGATGGCCATGGCTGCGGATGTCGTGCTCAACCTGGAGTCCGAAGGAGAACTGGCGACGGTCCTCACCCTGCGTGAACGGCATGGCTACCGCCCCAAGGTGGCCATCCGGGTCAACCCGGATTTTGAGTTACGGGGCTCCGGTATGCGCATGGGCGGTGGCGCCAAACCCTTTGGTGTGGATGTGGAACGGGTCCCCGCCATGGTCCGCCGCATCCTGGCCTCCGACCTGTCTTTTCAGGGCTTCCATATTTTTAGCGGGTCACAGAGTCTCAAGGCGGACGCACTCATCGAGGCCCAGAAAAACACCGTGGACCTGGCCATTCGTCTGGTGCAGGACAGCGGATGTCCCCTCCCCACCCTGAATCTGGGCGGGGGCTTCGGGATCCCCTATTTTCCTGGGGAAGCCCCTCTGGAACTCGAGCGGGTCGGAGAAGCCTTGCAGCACCTGTTGCCGCACCTGCGACGGCAGTTGCCCGACACCCAACCCGTCATCGAACTGGGCCGCTACCTCGTCGGCGAAGCAGGGGTGTATGTGTGCCGCATCCTCGACCGCAAGGTTTCCCGGGGCCAGACCTTCCTCATCACCGATGGGGGGTTACACCATCACCTGGCGGCATCCGGAAATTTTGGGCAGGTCATCCGCAAGAATTATCCGGTATCCATCGTCACCCGCAAACACTCCCCAGCCCTGGAAGAAGTTTCTGTGGTAGGCCCCCTGTGTACCCCGCTCGACCTCCTGGCTGACAAAATGACTCTGCCCCAGGCCGAAGTGGGTGACCTGGTGGTGATCCACCAGTCCGGCGCCTATGGCCCGAGCGCCAGCCCTGCGGCCTTTCTGGGACACCCTCCGGCCCGTGAAGCATTGATCGGAGACGTGTGGCCATGACCGCACCGGCACTGTTTTTTGGCCATCCGCGCTTTCAGGAACCGGACCTGACCGAAATTCTCCGCACCCAGGGGCCGGAGAGCGCCTGGCGCGAAGCCTTTCGCCGTCATGGCCCCCAGGCCCCCAATCAGGTTCAGGGAGATTTTGCCGTGGCTTTTTCACCGGCGCCGGGCAAGATATTCATGGCCGTGGATCGCTTCGCTCGCCATTCATTGTGCTACCGCATCGAAGATGCCTCGACTCTCCTGGTGGCCGCGCGCGCCGATGAAGTCGCCGCATCGCCTTTGTCGATAGACATGCAGGCCATTCATGACTACTTTCATTTTCACGTCATTCCCGCGCCTCGCACCATCTTTCAGCAGGTGCTGCGCCTCCCTGCCGCGCATTACGGTTTGTTCCAGAAGGAACAACTCACGGTCGCCCCCTACTGGGTACCCCGCTTCACCTCAGCCGACCCCGCCGACTTCTCCGCCTTGAAGGAAGAGTTTCTGGACATTCTGCACAGTTCGGTTCAAAGCCAGTGCCATGACAGCGGCCAGACCGGTTGTTTTCTGAGCGGGGGGACCGACAGTTCCACCGTAGCGGGGGTATTGACCCAGCACCTCGGGGAAGGCGTACCCACCTACTCCATCGGCTTCGACGCGGAAGGGTACGATGAAATGGCCTACGCGCGCATCGCCGCCCGTCATTTCAAAACACGGCACCACGAGTATTACGTCACCCCGGAAGATCTGGTCCAGGGAATTCCGCGCGTCGCGGCCTACTACGACCAGCCCTTTGGCAATTCTTCCGCCCTGCCCGGCTTCTACTGTGCCCAACAGGCCCGACAAGACGGGATACAACGATTGCTGGCAGGAGATGGCGGGGATGAATTATTCGGGGGGAACAGCCGGTATGCCAAACAGAAACTGTTTCACGCCTATACCCGCCTGCCTTCCGCTCTGCGCCGGGGACTGCTCGAACCCCTGGCCCCCCTTTTCAACCGACTTCCTCTGGTACGAAAACTGGGCAGTTATATCGACCAGGCCAGGATCCCCATGCCGGACCGGATCACAGCCTACGGGCTTCTGGAACAGATTGGCACGGAGAACATTTTTTCCGAACAGATTCTCTCCCGGTTTTCACCGCTGGCTTCCCGAACGCTGGAGCGGACGGTTTGGCGGGAAACCGGAGAAGCGGATTTCGTCAACCAGATGCTGGCCTATGACTGGCGCTTCACCCTGGCTGAAAACGACTTACCCAAGGTCTGCGGGACCTCGGCCCTGGCGGGGATCGAGGTGGGTTTTCCCCTGCTGGACGAACGATTGGTGGATTTTTCCCTGAAACTCCCGCCCCATTACAAGGTCAACGGTCTCAAACTGCGCTGGTTTTTCAAGGAGGCGTTGCGGGGGTTTCTGCCGGACGAAATCATCACCAAGCAAAAGCACGGCTTCGGTCTTCCCTTCGGCGTATGGGTGCTGCGTCACCCCCCTCTGCATCGGCTGGCCGAATCCTCCCTGCAGCAACTGGCCGAACGCGGGCTGATTCGACCTGCCTTCGTGGACCGGCTGCTCCAGCAGTATCTGCCCGCTCATCCGGGGTTTTATGGGGAAATGGTGTGGATCCTCCTCATGCTGGAACAATGGTTCCAGGCCCACGCCAACCACTACCAGTTCACCCCCTCGGACTGAGAATCGATCAGTGCGGCGCGCCTGGCGGTGCGGCAGGAACGGTACGCCAGGGTTCGGGGCAGTTCTGCACGTAGGGGTAGTAGCCCTTGGCAGAGGCGCAGTAATACCAACTGTTGGCGGCCGTTTGCTGACGCTGTCCCGGGGGCGGTGGCGCCATGGACTGGGAAGATTGTTGTCGCGGCGGCTGCGCCTGGGGGGGAGAGGAATAAACCACCGGTTGCTGCTGAACCACCACGGGGGGTGCTGCGTAAACGACCGGCGCAGGATAGTAGGGATAGGGATAAACGCGATAGGGATTGGCCAATTCCGCCCCCACCAGGGCACCGGTCGCCAGCCCCATCATTCCCCAACCCCAACCCCAGCCACGATCCGCCTGTGCGGGTCCCGCCCCCAGGACAGCCCATACCCCCAATCCCAGAAGGACCATTCGTATCGGTTTCACACTCATCATGGAATCTCTCCCCATAAACCCAACGCCCACCGAACCGGTAGACTCGATGAACGTCCAGAAGTTCCTGCCCCCCGCTGCATCGAAGGACCTTGTCAAATTCGTACGAACGCATACAATGTACCCTACGCTTCCGATTTTACTCCGATCTCACAAGGATGATCCATGAAACTCTATTTCAGCCCCGGGGCCTGTTCCCTTTCCCCGCACATCGTGCTGCGCGAACTCGGTCTGCCCTTCGATCTGGTCAAGGTCAACCTGCGCTCCAAACAACTGAGTGACGGTTCCGACTTTTGCGCGATCAACCCCAAGGGGTATGTTCCGCTGCTGATTCTGGACGATGGAACGAAACTCACCGAAGGCCCGGCCATCGTTCAGTATCTGGCGGACCTCCGGCCCGAATCGGGTCTGGCCCCCGCCAATGGAACCCTGCCGCGTTATCAACTGCAGTCCTGGCTCAACTTCATTTCCACGGAACTGCACAAGCAATTCAGTCCGCTCTTCAATCCCACGTTCCCGGACACGGTCAAGGACTTCCAGAAAGAGCGTCTGGCCCTGCGCTTCGATCAACTCAGCGACACCCTGAAAACCCAGGAGTACCTCATGCCGGGTGGATTCACTGTCGCCGATGCCTATTTGTTCACTGTCCTAGGATGGGCCCATCCCATGGGCATTTCTCTGGAACGTTGGCCCGAACTCCAGGCCTATCTGGCGCGGATTCAGTCCCGACCCTCGGTTCAGGCAGCCCAGCAGGCAGAAAAAACCCTGTAAATCCCAACACGGCTTTCTCCGCGCCTGAGGCGTTCTCATCCATGAAGATGGTCTTTCAGAAACTGGATGAAGGCGCGCAGAGGCGCGGACAGTTGGTGTCGCCCCGCATAGTAGAGGTAATAACTGTGAGAGGGGGGTGACCAGTCGGTCAATATGGGCACCAGCAGACCGGTACGGATCTCTTCCTCGACATAGGCTTCCAGCACATACCCGATCCCGATCCCATCTTTCGCCGCCTTGACCATCAGATCGACATCATTCACGATCAGGGGGCCCTCCACCGCAATTTCAATTTTCTGCGCCGACTTTTCGAATTCCCACAGCATCACCTGCTGATTGGCCAACCGATAACGAATGCAGGCATGGTGTTGCAATTCCTGCGGCGAAGTGGGCGCCGGATGACGCGCCAGGTAATCCGGTGCTGCCACGGCCATGATGCGCGAGGGCCGGCTGGCCCGTACCTGCAACATGTCGTGGGCGATTCGCCGGCCATAGCGAATCCCGGCATCGAAGCGTCCCACCACCAGTTCGCTGGTGGTATTGTCGACGGTGATATCCAGTTGAATGGCCGGATATCTGATCAGGAATTCCCTCAACAACGGGGCCAGAATCAACTGGGCAGGAACGGTCGACACGCTGAGGCGCAGCGTGCCCATGGGGGTGTCACGAAAATCGTTGAGGGATTCCACGGCCGCAGAAAGGGCCTCGAAAGCAGGGCGAATCCGGTCCAGCAGGCGTTCCCCCGCTTCTGTCACCGAAAGACGGCGGGTCGTACGGTGCAACAGACGGACCCCGAGGCGGGCTTCGAGCACACGGATCACCTGGCTCAAGGTTGAGGGCGCCATCTCCAGGGTAGCCGCCGCGCGGGTAAAACTTCCCTGTTCGACGATCATCATGAATGCCTTCAACTCCGCAAACTCATTGCCACGCATTATATTGTATTCCCACAGAGTGTATTCGGATTATGCGTCTTTATCCGGATAATACACTGGCCTAGACTGTCCTGCTGAGGAAACGAAGTACCTCCCTGCTGACTTGAAAGTGTGATCCTGGAGTTCTCCATGAATGACGAGAGCGGGGGCCAGAACTGGCTCAAGCGATACCGAAAACCCTTATTGGCGGCAGGCCCCCTGCTCCTCCTGATGGTTGCCGGGTTCCTGTATTTGAAAAATCTGAACCGGGTTTCCACGGATGATGCCTATGTCGTCGCCGCGCGCACGGACATCAGCGCCAATGTGGCCGGTCGGGTCATCAAAATCCTGGTCAGGGACAATCAGTTCGTGCAGGCCGGGGAAGTTTTATTCAGGCTCGATGAACGGGATTTTGCGCTGAATGTGGCAGAGGCCAGGGCGCGACTGGCCAATGAAAAACTTCAGGTGAGTTCGTTGAAGGCATCCTATCGGCAACATCAGGCAGAGGTCGCGGCCGCCGGGGAAACCCTGGCCTACCAGGAGAACGAACTGGATCGACAACGGCGTCTGGTCGCCCAAGGGGTTTCTTCCCAGGCGCAACTGGATCAGGCCCGACATGCCTACCTTCAGGCCACGCAGAAATTGCAGGCAGCACAACAGGAACGGGAAAATATTCTGACTGCCCTGAACTACCACCCCGACCGGAACGTCGCTGACCACCCGGCGGTACAACAGGCGCAAGCCGTGCTGGACAAGGCCCTGCTCGATCTGTCCTACACGGTGGTGAAGGCCCCCCAGGCAGGGATCGTTTCCAAGGTGGAACAATTGCAGGTGGGCGACTATGTGACGGTGTCAACCCCGCTGTTCGCCCTGGTCTCCAGACAAGACAGGTGGATCGAGGCCAACTTCAAGGAAACGGACCTGACTCACCTTCGTCCGGGTCAACCAACGACGGTGGAAATCGATGCATTTCCCGGCCGGACCTTCCACGGGCACGTTCAAAGTCTGAGCCCGGGCACAGGGTCCAGTTTTTCCCTGCTGCCCCCGGAAAATGCCACCGGTAACTGGGTCAAGGTCGTACAACGCCTGCCCGTTCGCATCAGCCTTGAGAACGGGGACTCTGACCAACCCCTTCCGGCAGGTCTGAGCGCCGTCGTGGTGGTGGACATCGGTCATGACCACTGAAACGACTTCGCTCAATCGACCGCTGGTTACGGCCTCGGTGATGGCCGCCACCATCATGCAGGCGCTCGACTCCACCATCGCCAATGTGGCATTGCCGAAAATGCAGGGAACCCTGGCAGCCACCCAGGACGCGATGGCCTGGGTACTGACCTCCTACATCGTGGCTGCGGCGATCATGATCCCCCTGACGGGCTGGCTGGCCCAGCGTTTTGGACGCAAGCCGGTATTTCTGATTTCGGTGACCGGGTTTACCCTCGCCTCGGCGCTCTGCGGGCTTGCCACCACCCTGCCTGAAATGGTTTTCTTCCGGTTGTTGCAAGGCATATCGGGGGCAGCCCTGGTTCCCCTATCCCAGGCCGTCCTGTTCGACATCAATCCCCGGGAAAATCATGGCAAGGCCATGGCCATCTGGGGAGTAGGCGTCACCATGGGCCCCATCCTGGGTCCGGCACTGGGCGGATGGCTGACGGATCAGTACAGTTGGCGCTGGGTGTTCTATATCAATGTGCCCATCGGCATCCTGGCTTATCTGGGTCTGTCAGCTTTCATGCCCAATACCAAAAAGATTGCCGGATCTTTCGATTTCTTCGGTTTTCTGACCCTGAGCATGGGGATCGGTGCCTTACAGTTGCTGCTGGACAGAGGGGAACTGAAGGATTGGTTTCATTCCGGTGAGATCGTCTTGTACGCACTGATCATCTGCATGGCATTCTACCTGTTCATCCTGCATACGCTTACCGCCGAACGCCCCTTCCTGAGCATTTCCCTGTTCAGGGATAAAAACTTTTTGACCTCCAACATCTTCATCTTCATCATCGGAGTCGTCCTGTTCGCCACCCTGGCCCTGGTGCCTCCCCTCCTCCAGGACGAAATGGGTTACCCCGTCATGCTCACCGGATTCGTGACGGCCCCTCGGGGCATGGGGACCATGATGGCCATGATGGTGGTGGGGAGATTGATCGGGAAATATGACATTCGGCTGATCATGGCGGTTGGATTGGGAATGACCGTCCTCTCGCTCTGGCAAATGATGCACTTCGATCTGTTGATGGACGAAAGTTCGATCATTTATACCGGACTCTTGCAAGGGTTTGGCGTCGGACTGTCCTATGTCCCCCTATCCACGGTGGCATTCAGTTCCCTGCCCCAGGTTCTGCGCAATGAGGGAACGGCATTTTTCAACCTGCTGCGCAATATCGGAAGTTCCATCGGAATTTCCATCGTGCAAACCTTGTTGACCCGCAATACGCAGATCAACCACGCCACCCTGGCGCAACACATCACCCCGTATACGCTGCATTCGCCAGCCTTCGGGACACTGAATCCGACTCACCCCTCGGGCATTCTGGCGCTCAATGGTCTGATCACCCGTCAGGCCGCCATGATCGCCTACAACGACGATTTCGAACTGATGATGATCGTGACGCTGGCCGTCATTCCCCTGTTGCTCCTGTTGCGCCCTGCCCGCAAAGCGTCACAGGACAGTGCGCAAATCATCGCGGAATAGCCCCCATGAAATTTCCTGTCCGCCGCCTGCCCTTGATCCTGACCGTCAGCCTGGCCGCCTGCACCGTGGGACCGGACTTCGTCCCGCCCAAGCTCACCCCAGCGGATCGCTATACCTCTCCCGCAGAACGGGTGGAACCGCCACCGGAGCGTGTGCTCGGCAAACAGATCGAATCCGAGTGGGAGACCGTATTTTCCTATCCGCCACTCAGCGCCCTGATCCATCGCGCCCTTGAAGACAACTACGATCTGACGGCGGCCCGGGAGACCCTGGCGCAGGCAGAAGAAGCCGTCAAGGCGCAACAGGGGAGCCTGATGCCGCAAGGGTCCATGAATGCCCTGGCGGGTCGGCAAAAATACGGGGTCGCATTGTTTGGTCCCTCCAATTTCGTGATCCCCCCCTTCAGTTACTATGAAGTCGGGCCGTTTCTGAGTTGGAGCCCGGATTTTTTTGGCGGGGGGAAACGCAGTGTGGAACGTCAGCAGGCACTGGCCACCTATCAGCACCGTCAACTCGATGCCCTGTATGTGGAACTGACGGCCAATGTGGTCGCACAATCGGTCCTGATCGCCGCCATGCAGGCGGAAATCACCACGGTCCAGCACCTGTTGAAGGCAGATGAAAGGATGTTGAGCCTGATTCAGTCCTCCTACGACTCAGGGATGGCCACGCAAGCCGACATTCTGAACGCCCGCAATCGGTTGGCAGCGGATCGTGCGCTGTTGCCGCCGCTGAAGCAGCAATACAGTTCGAATCTGCACACCCTTTCGGTATTGGTGGGCAAGGCTCCGGCAGACTGGCAACCGCCCACGCTGGTCTTTGATGACCTGAAAATCCCCGCATCATTGCCGGTCGCCCTGCCTTCGGAATTGTTACGCAAACGGCCGGACATTCTGGCGGCAGAGGCGAGTTTGCAGGTAGCCAGCGCCTCGCTGGGCGTGGCTACGGCCAATCAATACCCCGCATTGACGCTGACCGCCAACATGCTTCAGGAGGCATTGACCCCTTCAAACCTGTTCCTGGGCGCTGGCAACGCGTGGGCATTCGCGGGCGGAGTCTCCATGCCCCTGTTCAACGGCGGAATGCTCGAAGCAGAAAAACAGGGGGCCTTTCATGCGTACCAGGCCTCCCTGGCAGAATATCACCAGACCGTCGTTCAAGCCTTCAGCCAGGTGGCCGATGCCTTGACGGCGCTGGCCAACGACGCCGATGCCGTCAAGGCGATGCAATCCGTCGTGGACACGAGTCAGTCTGCGCTGGATCTCTCCATGAAAAGCCGCGCCGCGGGCAATACCGCCGATCTGGAGATCGAAGCAGCCCATCGGGCCCTGGCGCAGACGCAATTGAAACTCGAGGAAGCACTAACCCAGCAGTATCTCGACACCACCCGTCTGTTTGTGGCCTTGGGCGGGTCCCCGCTGAGCAAAAAAGCCCAGTGATTCTCTAAATCCTACAGCCCGGTCCCGGGGTCATTTACCGTTCATTCTGTCGATTTTTTGCGAATCCTCCAAACCGGTTCCCGACAAGATGCAGGATCCAGATGACCATAGACAACCCGCCAAGCAGCAGAAAGGTCTTGTCTCTTCCCCAGAATTTCATGGACTCACCCGACAAAAGTTGGCTCACTGAACCCCCTGCAGAAACCACCATTCCTGCGATTCCCTGAAGCAAGTTGAAGCGGCCGGTTCCTTTTCCAAACTCAGACACAAGAACGGGGAGAAGAACCGATAGGACTCCCATCACCATTCCGTCCAGAACCTGCCCGAGCAAAATACCTTCCATGGAAGTAGCCATAAAAAGAATTCCGCTCCTCAGAAACAAAAGTATGAAAAAGGCACTCAACAGAAACCGTGATCCAAATCGCCGGATAATGAACGGGGCCAGCAAGGAAAATGGGATCATGACCCCCTGTGTCGCAAGAACCAGTATACCCATCACCCTTCCCGAAGAGAGAGAGGAAATTCCCGAAAGTTTCTCTCCAGCCAAAGGAAGCATAGCCGTATTCGCGATGAAAAAAAGGAAAAGAAGGGAGAGAAAAAAGATCAGCGAAGGGGTAAATAGTTGGCGAATAGAACAAATTCTATCAACCCCTTCCGCTTCACGAGCCCTGAGCGGATCGATCTTGTGTCCGGGAACTCCAAGCAGGACCAATCCTGCAGCAAGAGCGGAGATTCCATAAAACGCAAAAATACTCACCGAAAGGGATTGGCTCGTTAAAAAAATCGCCGCCGCTGCTCCAAAAACAGACCCGGCATGGGTTGTCCCCTGGGCTTTTCCCATCACACTGGCAAAACGCCCATTGCCAACGAGTCCCATGGCGACCGAACTCAGAACTGGCACAATCCCTGCTTGGGCAACACCGACAAGAGCCTGGGAAAGAAGAATGCGTCCAAAAGAGGGGTTAGGTCCGCAAATGAGAAAACATCCTGCCGCAAACAAAGATACGAGCACAAGAAAGAATGCCCTTTTGCTCACAATCTGATCGGCCATGCTCCCGGCAATTGGCTGTGCTATGAGAGTAACAAGGCCGCCAAAAGCCAAAACCTCTCCCACCGCCACAGCTTTCCAGTGCTCGGACAGGAGCAGATAGACGGCCAGAAGAGGCATGATACCGGTCTGAATATCCCCGACAAGAAAATTGGCGGCAAAAAAAGCACCTCTTCCAGGAAATTCCTGACCGAAAAGACTCTTCCTTACCAGACCAAGAGAAGGGGGAAAAATCATTGGATGAAAGAGGGGCGGGACTCTGTCACACGTGAATTGACACACAAAAATTTATTTCCTCCCATCATTCCTCCTCACTTATGGCGTGGTGATAATCTTATCCACGGGGTCAGTATGGATTATCCTGATCTGTTATCTTGATCCGTTATCTTGATCTGTAGCGTACGGTATCGCACAGATGTCGTCACTGGATTGGATTATTTTGAAGAACAGGCAAAAATCCGACCTGAAGGGGGAAAAGATGGGCGGAAAGTTAAGGAAGAAGATTGTTCCATTCACAACGGTGGGGACCCTGCGTGCTCCTTTGGGTACTGTCGACATCATCCGCAACGCAGAGGTCATCGCCACCTCAGAATCAGAAAACTTCCCTCTGGATAATATCGTTGACGGCAGTATAGGGCCTGGGAGTTCGCAATGGGTGGCGGGAACCATTGGACTACAGACCCTCACATTCAAATTCGATACGGCTCAGAACATCACCAGAGTTATTTATGAAATCGAGGAGCAAGAAGTGGCGCGCACACAGGAAATCTGTTTTGAGGTTTCCAGAGATTCAGGCGCCCACTTCAGAGAAATTCTGCGCCACGAATACAATTTCAGTCCAGAAGGAAGCACCTTTCAGAGAGAGGAACTGAAGTTGGATCTTGATCAAATCACTGAACTGAAAATGATCATAAAACCGGACAAGGGGAATATTAACTGTCGGGCAAAACTCAATCATATCGAATTCCAAGTGCTTGGACAGCATATCCATATGGGCAACTAGAATTCAGACGTATCTTTCTGTTCCAGAAAAAGAAATTTCCCCGGAATTTTGGGTAGGGTTGGGAGGAGAGTACAAACAAAAAAGCACGGTCGCTGGGACGGTGCTTTTCTGGTTCCCTTCCAAAGCGGAAGGGAGGAATGGGGTGTCTGGCGGT
>NZ_DAHVHV010000051.1:0-15540 GCF_027317285.1 Ferrovum sp.
GCTGCACGCTCAGCGTTTCGCGCAGGCTGGTCCAGTTGTCGTGGATGCCTGCTTTCTTCAGTTTCGTTCGTAGCACCTGCACGGCCTGATAGGCCAGCACCGTGATAAAGAGGTGCCCATCTGCGCGTCCTTCCGTCGAATGATAGACCGGACGCAAGCCCAACTCGCTCTTCAGGCTACGAAATACACTCTCCAGGTCAGTCAGCATCGTATAGGTACGCCACAACTTTTCCTCGTCCCAGCCGGTTTCGTTGCTGCGCAGGCAATATATGCCAGGATGCGTCGCCATCGTGCCGTCCACCGGCACCTTGTTCCAGGTCAGCCCGGTAGCCAACTTGCCGGATTCATCGGCCATGAGTTCAACCTGGTAATGCTGGCTGGCCCCCCGACTTTTCTCCTTGAGTCGCCCGATCCGCTCCACCATTACCTTAAATCCCAACCCTCATCGGTTGGGATTTTTTTTCGTAAGTCTGCGTAGTTACGAGGATTCCTGCGTAATCTTGCGGACTGGTATAGCTTACCCACAACCCCATTCCGCGCCGTTTCCACTCTCTCCGAGCCATTCTTCTCTCCGGCTGCGCTCTCTGAATCTGGCTCGAAGTCCGCAAAGGGCGTTGCTTAGCCATTTATCAATCAATAGGTTACGCGCGGACGAATCAAGCGGTTGTTTTTTGGCATCGGTAGGCGGAGGAAACCACCCCGATTCGGAGAGTGGAGAATGGTCAGAGCCACCTGATGATCTGTCATGTCTCGACCAACTGCGGTCGGTCATAGTATCGGCAAACCGGCGCGGCCACACGATCCTGTGCAGACGCTCGCGGTGAGGGCAACTGCAAGCACCGCCACCCTTTCCCACCCTCACCTGTTCGCTCTTGGCCGAGCCCGGACGCTTGGCTGCAGCCGGGTATGGGGGCCTTGAATACGGCCGTGCAGTGTTCGACGCAGCCATCAGCTCCAATCGCCACTCCTCCCTGGAACCAAAAACAAACCTTCCCGTTGCTCGTCATGCTTGGCACTGTTCAGGGAGTGGACAGAACATCGAAGGAAGCGACCTTATCGCCGAACAGTTGGCGAGCGTCATGCACGGTCTCCGGCGGGACAAGCGAGGGGCAAAGTCTTCCCCGGAGCATTTTTCCTTTGACGGGCGCTTTGTCGTACCACGATAACCCGCCGTGGTTGGCTCCAGCATGTCGCCTGATAACGGATTTCCGTCAACTCCAAACCGGGCTCCAGTGCCCACCAACCCGTGGCCTGATAAAGTTCCCGCTGTAATACCTGATTCAGGCGTGCTGCAATAATGTAAGGGATTCTCTTGCCTTCCAGAACCTTCAGGAAAGCATCGTCGAAAAAGCCGCTATCAGCGCGTAACAACCCGACTTTCTTCTCCCCGAGATGGGCTAACGTGGCCTCAAGAAATTGCAGAACATTGTTGGCAGAGTGCGTGTTTCCCGGACGTAGCCAGAAGTTCGCTACCATGCGCGCCTCAGCCACAAAAGCCAGCAAGGGATGGTGGCTAACTCGACCCCGCCGCCCCGGATTATATCCTCGGACTGCCCCTTCTTGCTCCCCATTGCGCGTGATCACGGTCGAGTCCAAGTCAAGAGTCACGCTTTTCAGTGCGTGAATCTGATCAAACAGCCAGCGGTGGACATCCTCCCCCACCTCGACGATGAGACCGTCGCCGCTACGCGGAAAGGAAGGGGCTTCCACACCACAAAACTGTCAACTTACGGGCATTGAGCCCGCTGCGTTGACAGTACTGCTTCATCCCCCTCGTGAACGGAGGGGTTTTCACGCAAACAGCACTATTTGATAAATCTCGCCTTGCACCTGCTCGTTACGGATCATGTCAAACCGATTGAAAAAACGCACCAAAGCCTTATGCCCAGCCGCTTTCGTCCAGCCAAACAAACGCACCAACGTGTTGTCCATACGTACCATTTCAAGGTGTAAAAATCGGCAGGCACCACACCATATCGACACGAGAAATTGTTCCACCAACTGCCTTGGTTCATATCCCCGATTGGATCCGGGTTCGGGAAGTCCCCAGGTCGTGACTGCCTCAGAAAACCCCATACTGTCGAGCATTTTCTTGAATAGGGCCAGCCCACCCCAGGCAGTTACCTCGCGGTCACTGAATCCCACAGAAAAATCATCGCCAGAAAGAATTTCAGATCGCGCCATTCGCGGTAACCCTATGATAAAAAATAATATCTCTAATGATATCCATTAGAACCCTTACAACCAGACCCCCACAATCCATGGTCTTGGCAGTTTGCCAGAAATCAGCCTAAATCTCTAATGAACAATTTGGGTTAAAGTTGGTCGAGTTGAAACTCGGCCGGCTATTTTAATACGGCTGCGGAATGAAGAGGGGTGGGATATACCACGATATTTTCTCACTGGAACCGACCATAACTATAACCCCAACTCGTTCAATCCGGGATGATCATCAGGGCGACGCCCCAATGGCCAGAAGAATTTCCTGTCATTTTGATCAATGGGCAAATCGTTGATGCTGGCCAAGCGGCGCATCATTAAGCCTTGAGCATTGAATTCCCAGTTTTCGTTGCCATAGGAACGGAACCAATGCCCCGAGTCATCATGCCACTCATAGGCAAAACGCACAGCCAAGCGGTTCCCGGAAAAGGCCCAGAGTTCCTTGATCAAGCGATAGTCCAATTCCCGAGCCCATTTTCGTCTCAGGAACTCGCGCACCTGATCACGGCCTACGGGAAATTCCGCCCGATTTCGCCATTGCGTATCTTCGGTATACACCAGCGCAACCCGTTCAGGATTACGACTATTCCAGGCATCCTCCGCCAGACGAACTTTTTGTCTGGCGGACTCCTCCGTGAAAGGAGGAAGGGGTGGTTTTGCTTCCATCAGGCGCTCCAATTTGACATAAACAATCTCCTGTCTATTTGGAAAATGAGTGAAATAACCAGCACATAGCCAACTGCTTTTCGCTCATCACGGGGTAGTGCATCTTTTTCTCCATCGCAAATTCCCTTATGACAACGCTGCTCACCGTAGAAGCCAAGCGTTACGGAGCCCCCCCGCCAGCAGCAAGCTGTTGCAGTCGTTGGCCCCCGGCCCGTGCCTCGGTCAGCAACTGGTTCCAGTCATCCGGGGGATGACCGCTTTCCAGCATCTTGCGGAATACCCGGTAGGCATCGTCACTGCTCTCATAGGCGCGCTTGGTGTCCTCGTCGTTGACCCAGGCGAACACAATCACCTTGCTTGGCGCGTGGTAACGGAAGAACAGCCTGTACTGCTGAAAGAACTTGGCTCGGAACCAATGCTTGTGTTCTTCGCCGAGTGTATTGCCCTGGCGGTATTCCGGCCGAGTCGGGTCCTTCGGGATGACCTCGAACACCAACTTGGTGATCGCCGCCAGTCGCTTGCTGGCGTTCTTCTTGGTGAATCCGACAGGATCTTTCTGCTTGAGCCCTTCGACCTGCCGAGTGATTGCTTCAAGTTGGGCGAGGAACAGGGGGTGGGCGAAGACCGTCCAGCCATTGACCGCCAAGGGGGCTTGACTCCCACTCATTCATCGTCCGCCGACAGGACGGCATCAAGATCGACTTCAATGCCGCCGACCAACGAATGGACGCGCTGCACGAGGCTGGCGTCGATGGCCTGGAGCCGTTCCGGGTGGCTGGCAATGTCGCGAGCCAGGAAGCCGAGGAACCGCCCGAGCACCGGGTCGTCTTCCTCGGATGCCTCCACGCGGGACAGCACAACTTCACCACCGGGGCAAATCGTGTAGTGGATTTTGTCCCGCTTGCCCAGCTTAAGGGCGCGGCGAACGGTTTCCGGGACCGTGGTCTGGTAGCGGTCGGTCAGGGTAGATTCAACTTCGAGGGTGGCAGCCATGGCGCTCTCCGGTCAAAGGGATAGATGCGACGAATGGTAATGCAATTGCCTTGTCAATGCAAATGCATTACCTGCCATCAGTGCTATTCAGTTCCCGAACTCGGAGGGCAATTGGCTACCAGTTGGCAACATCGGACACTGAGACGTTGACTGCCCTCGCAATTTGGCAAATGTCCGCGAAAACGGCCAAATTATCTAAACCAGGGACTAAATAGCAACGCCTGCCTCTCCGTCTCGGAAAACGGACGCGAGTTCGGTTCCGCGTTCAACCACAATTAAGTTATTGATTTTATTATGTTCGCATTTCGGAAGTTGCCATAAAATAGGCGTAGATTGACGGGGCTTTGGCAACTTTATGGCAACATTTTTTCGTCATTTTTCCGAACATCTCAACGGCTGGCCCGACCGCCAAAACAAGAGTTGCAGTCGGCATCATTTTCTTTGGTCAGCCCAAGCACGAACCTCGGTTTCAAGATTTTGCCCATTCCTGGCGTTGACACGAACCACTGATCGGGTTTCCCATCCCATTGGCCCGATGGTTGCTACATACCAGAACTCTGCCTTGTGTGCCGGTTGGGTAACGGGAGCTACACCAACCTTGATTTTGTCAGTAGTGATGATGCTGGATGGATGGATTGTCTTGGGCAATGCGGATTTTGTCATCATTTTCCCTGGCACCGGGGGGAGTATGCTGTGATCAGTGAAAATTGGAAATAACGCCGCTCAGTACCGTTTACGACTATCATTATTGTTGTCGAATTACAATGGCCCCCGAGAACCCTGATGCCGCCAAGCACACCGTGAAGGCTATCCGCCGAGGACCATGAACCGATGCTTATCCCGTTCGGACAGGATCTTTACTTCGCGAATGGACCGACGGTGTCGTTCTTCGGGTTTCCGTACCCGACCCGCATGGCGGTCGTGCGCCTCTCCTCAGGTAAAGTCTGGGTATGGTCCCCTATCGCGTTGACGGAAGAATTGACCAACGCAGTCGAGTCTGTCGGACCGGTCTGCTACATTGTTTCTCCGAACAAACTGCATCACCTTGCGCTACCCGAGTGGAGGAATCGCTGGCCTGATGCGCGACTCTACGCTCCGCCGGGACTTGCTCTGAAGAAGAAAGATCTTCACTTCAATACGGAGCTTGGTGAGTGTGATCAACGGATTTGATGGTCTGATTTTCAGGTTGGATGATGGGTTGACGGCTTGATCATCGCGAGGCTTGATAAATTCGCGCCCGGTTCCAACTTTCAGCCAGTTGGATCGCGAATGGCATTGGGATAATAACGGTGGCAGGCATTGCAGCAGGTGCTTGAAGTGCAGACTGACACCGTCCGATTGCTGGACTTTGGTTACCCGCAGATAGAGGTAATGGGAGGGTTACTGCGTAACAAGTGGCTCAGAGGTGACGCAGGGCGAAGCATAGTGGTTACTACCAGACCACACCTGTCTTGATCATTTCACCTTTCTGGTTTTGCACAGATTGACCGCGAAGTATTCATCGAACTGCTCGTCGAACCGGTCATGGGGTAACTCATCAATGATCTGTTGATCCTCGGTCAATATCAATCGTTCGATGATCTGCCGTTGGGTAGTCCCCTTATGCCGGGCCAAACGTGCCAATGCCAATGCGCACCCGGTAGATACCCAGGTATTGATGCGACGTTCACCGTTACCATCTGGTCCTGCAAAGGGACGCCTTGATCGGTATTGTGCCTGCCTTTGTGCGGAATCTTTAGCCATTTCCTTTTCCGTTACTGCGTAACCAGTTTCTCTTGAGAGGGATGACCGTCCTTGGGACGAGATCATCCCTGACCATTGCTGGTCACCTCTTCCTGCGTTGCGTGGGGGTGGTGGGGGTGGCAAATACCTCAAGATAGAGTTTCTCATCCAGTTGAGGCAGGTTTCTGCGAGCCCCCGCAGAGAGCAGTTCTGCGGCCATGGTGGTCAGGATCCGGTAGTTCCCGGCGGCATGGTCGCATAATGTATTACACAGGTCCTGGGTCATCAGGCCAGGGTTTCCCGCTTCGGTGAGCAGATGTTCAAGGAACGAACCCAGTTCTTCCCGACTGGCATATTCCGTTGCATAGCGACAGCGGATACGGCTGCCCAGGGGGATGAGGTCTTCACTACGCAACCGTTCCAGGAGCCGGGCATCACCGGCCAGAATGACGCCCAGCAACGGCAACGAATCAAACTTTGCGCTGGACATCAGGCGCAGTTCACTCAAGACCTGGGGTCCCATCTCCTGGGCTTCATCGATGATCAGTATCGGGCGCTGACGGCAGGAGTCCAGATAGGTGAGCCAACGTTCCCGCAGCGCCTTGAATCCTCCCCAGCGGTTGCTCGGGGTCAGAGTGACGCCGAAGACATCCCCCATTTCGCGATAGAAATCACCCAACTGGCTTTGGGGGTGGCTGATGGTTCCCACGATGATATCCGGCAGACGCTCCAAACGGCCAGCAATATGGCGCAGCAGAACGCTCTTTCCGGTTCCGGGTTCACCATGCACCATGGCAAAGCCCCCTTCCTGGATCAGCACATTCTCGATCCGCCAGCAGAAATCGGCCATGCGCGGGGGAAGGTAGAGTGCCCTCGTTGGAATCTCCTGCGAGAAGGGGTTCCATTTGAGCCCATACAGGGACAGGATTTGCGGGTTCATGGTTGGTTCTCCTCCGTGGGAAGGTAGGCAGGAGGCAGACCAGAAGCGGCGTACTCGGCCATCAACTCCCGCAACAAGGGGGCCATGCCAGTGGCCGGTGCTGACCCCAGGGAGGGTCCGGGGGATTCGAACCGACGCCGGTTTCCCGACGCGTTGGCAGTTTTGTTCAGGGGGTGAATGGCACAGAGTATCTGATCATTGCGGGGATCCACCATATCCACCCGACTGAGGTCCCAGCGGGCATAGCGCAGATGAACCGTCTCGAGGTTGCGGTAGCGCGAAGGAATTTCGAAACGCTGTCCTTCCAGCATGAGGGTTCCATCACAACGGCGTTGCTTTCTGGCCGCTTTCAGGCGAAAGGCCCTGTCAAGTTCTTCAGAAGAGGGACTGGGTCTGCCGACCTGAACCCCCTGCAGGTACCGCTCCAGGGGAGTGGAGCGAATCTCGCTATGGAGAGTGCGGTTGTACTCCTGCTCGACCCAGGCCTGGGTCGCCAGATTCAGGGACTTCAGGGTAAGGTTCTCTTCTCCTTCAAGCATGGCCATCAGGCGAGTTTCCACTCGGGACCAGAGAAACTCCTGCTTGCCGTTTTGGTAAGCACTATAAGGCAAGGTCTTCTGGTGAAGGATGCCGAGGTCCTCGAGCCCCTGAACCGTCTCGGCAGCAATCATGGCGGCCCCATTGTCGGTCATCAGGCAACGGGGCAATCCTCGTTTCATGATGGCTTGAGATAAACCATGTACCAACTGTTCGGCGGCTTCCCCCCAATACCACTGCAAATGACACACCAGACGCGAGTGGTCGTCCATGATGCCCAACAACAGAGGCTTGTCCCATTCTCCGGAACGGCGCAGGATCTGGCGTGAACAGTGATGGAAATCCAGGTGCCAGAGCCCGTGAACATGGGCCACTTCGTAACTGCGCACCTCCCGTTGTTCGAGCCGCTCCTGTGCGGCCAGAGCCCCGGGGGTCTGTCGTTTGGGTCGGTGGGCACGAAACAGTCCGCGCGCTCTGAGGAAGCGCCGGATGGTGGGATAGGAGGGAACTTCCGCCCCCTTCTCACGGTTACGGCTGATCAGGTTGTCATGGTGCAACTTGACGGTCCAGCCGGGATGTTCCTGGTACTGCCCCACCAGTTGTTCGCGGACTTCCAGGGCCAGACAGGGAAAGGTCCCAAAGTGACTGCCCGGACGATTCTTCAACACCCCCACGGGGTCGTCTGCCTGACGGGCACGGTAATACCAGCGCTCGAGGGTGGACAGTCCGAACCGGATGGGGAGGCCGGTCACGGGATGGGTCCAGGTTCTGCTGGCCAGTTCTTTGAGTTTGCTGGAGAGTTCCCCGTCGGCTGGCGGGGAGGCAAACAGGGGACCGATGATGGCAAAGCGCAACTGCGCCCAGCGATCACGGCGGTTCGGATCGTGTGGTTTCAAGGGCAATCTCCTGATGACGCGGTGCCGGCGGCAACCTGGCGTTGGAGATGAGGTTAAGGAAGAACCCTGGAAGCTGATAGAGGCATCTTCTGCGTGTGTGACTCAACCCTCACCGATCATGATTATGGGGCCGATGGTGATCGGCCTCAGAAAGCGCAGGCAGGCCACCGTTTGTTCCGTGCCTGATCCTTCAAAAGACTGGTGCAGTGACAGCGGGAATGCTTCCGAATCGGGGAGTGGCATGAAGCGCCCACGGGCCTCCCGCCAGAATGATGTGGAAGGGAATGTCTTGCGCCAGAATGAACGCCAGCAGTACAAGGTACGCAAAGACACTCCTGTGTGGGCCGACACTCTGGAAAACCAGGCATGGATACGCCCCCGGCAACAGGAGGCAAGCACCACCACCAGGCCAACATACACCTTGCGTCCAAGGAAACGCAGGGACTCACTGGTGCTTCGGCGCCTGCACTTGGCACAGCAGAAGCTGAACCGGAAGGAAAACGCTTGCCGATGATCCTCTGGAATGCCACGGGGCTTTCTGGGGTAGTCCGCACGATGCAGTACACCCCCGCAAAAGGGACAACCCTTATCCAGGGTCTCCTGTGCCAATGCGGCATCAAACTCCTGCAGGCGTGAAAAAATAGTGGGATCGGAAAAGAAGATGTGAGACACTTTGAGCAGTCTTTATTGGTTGGGAAACCAAAGACTCGCTCAAACGGGGGTTGGAAATCAACCCCCGTGAGGGCGTCACCCCCTCAACCCTCATCCAAAATGATCACCAACCCCTGAAAATCCATCAAAATAACTGATCACACTCACATAACGCGGCGGATTGAATTCCGGAGGCTGAATCGGCTTCATTTCCAGCGCCTCGCGCATCCTGCGAACTTGATTGGCCGTCACCGGACTGCCCTTGTTGCCCCAGTGCGTCCGTGCGAAGGTAGCGATTTCCGCGATTTCCTGATCGCCCAGCACCGCATAGGAAGGCATGGAGAAGGCATGCCGGGAGGAGGCAGTCAGGGGGGTGGTCGAGCCGGTCAGCATGACGTGTATGAGGGACGTAGGGTCCTTGGCCTGGATGGAGGTATTGCCGGCGAGCGGCGGGAAGAAGTGTGTCGCTCCCTTGCCGTCCGTCTGGTGGCAGGTGGCGCAGAATTGCACATAACCCAGCCCAGCGCGGCTTGCATAGATCTCTCGATTGGTTTGCGCAACATCTACCGACACGGCGTCCCGGCCGGGTGTTTCATCCGGATTGGGAGAAAGTGAGTGGATGTACTCGCCGATCGCGGCCAGATCGCTTGGGGTGAAATGCTGCGGGCTGAAATGGACCACTTCAGCCATGCCGCCATAGGCCGTGCCACGATTATTCTGTCCCGTCTTCAGGAACTGGGCGATTTCCGGGCCGGTCCAGATATTGCGCAGATTGACGGCGCGCCAGTGCTCGACATTGGCGCCGGCCAGAAAATACTTGCCGTCACTGCCTGCGTCGCTCATGGCCTTCTCCTGGAAGCCTATGCCGCGCGGGGTATGGCAGGAACCGCAATGACCCAGCCCCTCTACGATATACGCGCCGCGGTTCCATTGTAGGCTGTGCGAGGAATCATAGCGGAAGGGCTTGTCATCCAGGAACACTATGTTCCAGCCGGCGAGCCCCAGGCGAATGTTGAAGGGAAATCTCATGTCGTTGGGTTTGTTGGACTGAGATGCCGGAACTACGCCTTGCATGAGATACGCGTAAAGAGCCCTCATGTCGTCCTGCGCGATTTTCTCGAATGAAGGATACGGCATGGCCGGATAAAGGTTATGGCCATCGCGCGCAACACCTCGGCGCATCGCCCGGTCAAAGTCTTCGAAGGTATAGGTACCGATGCCGTTTTCTCTGTCGGGCGTAATATTGGTGGAATGAATGATGCCGAATGGCGTTTTCATTTTCAAACCACCGGCGAGGGGCTTGCCGCCAGGCGCGGTGTGACAGGCAACGCAGTCGCCCAGACGAGCCAGGTATTCGCCCTTCTTGATCAGGTCAGGATCGGACGAAGGCTGGACGGCCAGTGCTGAGCCAGCAACTATCATCGCAAATGCAACACCCAATAATCTCAGCGGGGCCAATCCCAAGTTCATGTAATCTCTCCATGTTGTCTTGCTTCGACAGTCAGACCTTACTATGATTCAACCCAAATTGACGACTCACCCCCTGACCGCCCGTTTAACCGGATGCTCTTGGGGCGACAGGCCACCTTGCGGTGGCTTTGTCATATGTCGAGATCCAGGTGAGTTTTTGATTGCAGTGCAATCATTTCTTTGGTAGGATACTGTGACGATTACGTACAAGGGGGAGGTCACTGTGGCCACCAATCTCGTAGTTCGCAATATCGACGAAGATATTGCCCTGGCGCTGAAACAACTGGCCGCATCTCACGGAAGAAGCGCGGAAGCGGAGCATCGTGAGATTCTGAGAACGGTTTTGCAGCGCCCGAAACGCCGATCCGTTGCAGAGGTTCTGTCCAGCATGCCGGATGTCGGTGAAGACACTGACTTCAATTTCCGGAACGGGTAAGTCATCTGCATGTACTTGGTGGATACCAATGTCATCCGTGAAGCCCGCAAGGGTAATAAGGCAAACCTCGGCGTCACGCAGTTTTTCCAGACGACAGATGCCGCAGACCTCTATCTTTCCGCGCAAACAATCGGCGAAATTCGGCGAGGACTGGAGAAAATACGGCATCGAGGCGATCTCCCTCAAGCCGGGAAACTTGAAAAATGGCTCGATCTGCTCGTGATTGGTTATTCCGACCGGATTTTGAGTTTCGACGAAGAATGCGCTCAAATATGGGGTCGATTGATGTCGCCCAACCATGAACACCCCATAGACAAGCAGATTGCCGCGATTGCACTGATTCACGATCTGACGGTAGTGACCCGTAATACCGAAGATTTTCGTGGAACAGGCGCAAAACTCAAAAACCCCTTTGTTTGACTCTGCCCCTGTAATTCCAGAAGGTGGGCTGTTCTTTTGGTGCAGAGCACGGCACAGTCATGCTTTCTTTGGCCCTCCACTTTTCAAGACGTCCCATGCTGCGCGCCCTCCTGATTGTGGTTGCCTTTGGCTTGCCAGGGCGCAGAACTTCCGCCCCGGTCGGCAATCCATCGGCCGTTTGTACCACCCCCGCAACTACCAACTAACTTGGTTACGCTCAACTGATACAGCCTGGGCGACGTTCACCAATATAACGGGTCTCACTTCGGGTATCACACTCCTCGGCGACGAACTTGGGATGCTTTATTCGCCGAGCACGATCGCTGCGAGCGTGTTTGCCTCAATGCTGAAAACCTTATGTGGAACGGAATTACGTTCGCTTAGACCCATCGGGAAGCCCTGCAGGATACCGAACGGTGTGTGAAGTTCGTGCTGCTGCAACTGGTGAATCAGTGAACAGGGTTCAGGTGAAGCCTGGAAGCCTGCTGCATAGGCGTCAGTCAGCCAACTCCAGCCGACGCTCGACCCGATCTAAACGTTCCCGGATGTTGGTCGACGATATGGCAATCTTGAAGTCAAGCAGGCTTCCGCAGGCGCTCTATTTCCCGTTCCAGCTTTTCCAGCCGGGTTGGATGATCGGATCTGCGTTCCGTCCCTGTCGCTTGACCATGCCCCGGTTTCAGTTCCCGCAGAAGCTCCGGGTGATTATCCAGCAACCGCAGGAGGTTCATCACCGCAGGCATGGGGGACGCATCGCCCCGCTCGTAACGGGAGAAGGCATTCCGGCCACCGCCCGTGATCTTTGCGGCCTCGGCCTGGGTAAGCCGCAACTTCCTGCGAATACGCCGGATACTTTCCCTTTGTCTGGAACGGGCCATGTGGATAAGGTCATCATGCGCCCTGGCGTATCGTTCGCCACTGTCCTGGTCCAGTTCACCTTCACCACAAGAAGGGCAGAACCAGCCTGTGAGGCCCGTCAGAGTTACTGATTCGCCCTCAAAACTCAACTTTTCCTGATAGTCTTCGTTGCGTACCATCCCGCGATGCCCGCAACTCATGCATTGCCGTGTCATGGTCATTTCTCCTTGAACTGAATGACGGGAGCGCGCCCGTCAGCAGAGCCTGTTACCTTGATGTATGCCGTCTTCCCGGTGGAAAGCGTGGCGCAATACACGTCCTGCCAAAGTTTGTGATCCTCATGCGTGGTCATGCTTTTATAAAAACTCACACGGCGAAGTCCACATACGATATCCACCATCTCCTCGGTGGTTAGCCCCATGGCTAACCCGTTCCTTCGTGCCGTCAAGGTAAAGGACGCGATACCAACCGCTCGCACGTTGTCCTGGATTTCCGTGAGACGGTAATGAGGTTTACGCTTTTCCACAGCAGGATAATACCCTTAAAGGGTAATTTTGGCAATACTTGGCGCGCTCAGAAATGAAGTGCAACACCTGCGGTCCAATGGAACCGGAAGTGATAGATGGGCGAAAGGTACAACCGGTTGGGGATTTTTCCCCTCACGACCCGTCCCCGCAGTGCCTGGATGAATGGCAAGCAGGAGACCCCCTGGAATCGGGCAGAGAACCGTTTGATGGCCATGCTCGTGCGGCCCCCAAACCTGACCCTGGCTCAACTCAACGAAGCCTCTTTCGCCTGGGTCGGCAATCCATCGGCCGTTTGTACCACCCCGCAACCATCAACTAACTTGGTTACGCTCAGAAGGGGGCTGTTCTTTTGGTTCAGGGCATGGCATAGTCACGCTTTCTTTGGCCCTCCACTTTTCAGGATGTTTCATGCTGCGCGCCCTCCTGTTTGTATTGTGGTTGCCGTTGGCTTGTCAGAGCGCAGAACTTCCGTCCGGCTTCCTGAATACCCGGCAGGATGTCCCGTTACCCGGACATCCCACACGCTGGGACTATGTCACCTTCGACCCTCCTTCGCACCAACTTTTCCTCGCCCATTTGGGGGACGATACGGTGGTCGTATTTGACACTCGGAAATTGCACGTTATCGCCACCATCCCCCAAGTCAATCAAGTGCATGGAGTTCTGTACATTCCCGAACTTCACCGACTCTACGCTTCCGCTACCGGCACCAATGAAGTGGTGGCGATCGACAGCGAAACCCATCAAATCATCGCCCGCATCCCCGTGGGCAACCACCCGGACGGTCTGACCTATGTGCCGGGGGAGCATCAACTTTTCGTATCCGACGAACACGGCGGCACGGATACGGTGATCGACGTCCTCTCCAATACCCGGACGGCCACCATCCCGCTGCAAGGACAGATTGGCAACAGCCAGTATGACTCAACCTCGGGTCATGTATTCGTCAACCTTCAAACCTTGGGACAACTGGCAGAAATCGACCCCAAGAGCCATCAGGTTCTGGCGCGCTATCCCATTAAAAATGCTCATGGAAATCATGGATTATGGATCGATTCCGCCCACCAGCTGGCTTTTGTGGCCTGTTCGGACGACAACACCCTGATCGTCTTCGACCTTAAAAACCACAGAACGAGCGCGACGTTCCCCGTTGCCCACGATCCCGATGTCCTGGCCTACGATTCTGGTTTGAACTGGCTCTACGTTGCCGGGGAATCCGGGGAAGTTTCCCTGTTTCACGTCGATGGAAAAACAGTCACCCCCCTGGGAACCACTTGGCTAGGGCCCAATGCCCACAGTGTGGCCGTTGATTCCGACACTCATCGCGCCTGGTTCCCTCTCCAGAACATGAAAGGACGATCCGTACTCAGAGTCACCCGCCCCGCCACGACGTCACACTGATATTTTGCTCCCAAGCCTTCAACGGAGCACCTGCAAAGCCGGCAGAACCTCGATTTGTGATTAGAAACGCAAATTTTTCCTTGATGAGACTTGCTTGATGGATTTGTGTAAATCAGAGGTTGTGGTTGCGATTTACCCGAAAATTCGGTAGATTATGCGTATGATTCCCCGTACCCTTGCTAAAGAGTTGACCTTGGCGGCCTCTGAATATCCAGTGGTAACACTGTTGGGTGCGCGTCAGGTGGGGAAGACCACTTTGGTTCGAGAAATATTTCCAAATAAACCATGGGTTTCCTTGGAAGATATGGATGTTCGCGCAAGAGCTGAAACTGATCCAAGAGCATTTCTGAATCGGTACGCTGGAGGGGCTATTTTTGATGAAGTGCAACGCCTTCCGTCACTTCTTTCATATCTTCAGGGCTTGGTGGATCTTCAAGGACAATCTGGGCGGTTTGTTCTGACTGGAAGTCACCAACCCCGCTTGCAGGAAGCGATCAGTCAATCTTTGGCGGGGCGTACAGCGTTGTTGAATCTGTGGCCATTGACCATGGAGGAGATGCGCGCCCATCCTCCCTTTCCAGCCACCTCTTTCGACTGCATGCTGCGAGGGGGATATCCTCGAGTGGTGGCTCAGTCTCTGGATATTCGACGGTTCTACAATGGGTATCTCCAGACTTATGTGGAGCGTGATGTCCGCGCGTTGATTCAAGTGCGGAATCTTTCGTTGTTCCAGAAATTCTTGACATTACTGGCCGGGAGAGTGGGGCAACTTCTCAATTTGAGCAGCCTGTCCAACGATGTGGGAGTATCGGCAACCACTTTGCGAGAATGGATTTCAGTTCTCAAGTCAAGTTTTCTGATTTTTGAACTGATTCCGTTCTATGAAAATGTCTCCAAGCGGTTGGTCAAGTCGTCCAAAATCTTTTTTGCCGATGTGGGGATGGTCTGTCACCTGTTGGGTATTCATAGTGTTTCTCAACTGGAACGAGATCCTTTGCGGGGATCTCTGTATGAAAATTTCATGATTTCCGAGGTGATGAAGTCCTTGGCTCATTGGGGCCGACATCCGGAACTCTTTTTTTACCGTGATTCCCATGGAGTTGAAGTGGACTTGGTCATTCGTCACAATGGCAGTTTTGTACCAATTGAAATCAAATCTTCCAGCACATTCTCGCCTGAATTCATTAAAGGAATTCTTCAGTTTCGACGTCAACTTGACCGTCCAACGGCTCAAGGATATGTCCTGTACAACGGTGAAGACTCCTTTACGCTACAAGACATTACCATAATCAACCCCCTTGATCCCACTCACCGATTTGCTGAAATCATGGCAGTTGGGGGCGGGTAGCATTCTTCAGTGGTTGTCCAAACAGTTCCACACGGCACCTTACCAGGTAACGAATTCCTGGCGCAGTTGATCAAGAATCCGTAGCGCCTGCGCAAGGAACTCAAACAAATCTTGGGAATCCTCGACAACCCAGAGTAGATGAATGACGCGCAAGCCTTCAACGGAGTACCTGCAAAGCCGGCAGAACCCCAGCCACGCTTTTGTATCCCACTTCGATGGCCTCTACCCCGCGGTGGAAATCGAAAAAACCTACATGACCCACCTTGGGGGTAATGAGCACATCCGCCGGATCCCCCGCCAACCGTCCGCGCGAAATGCGTAATTGCATGATATTGATGCTATTACTCATGATTTCACGCAAAGAGGGTTTCGTCATATCGGAACGCATCCAGGGTTGAAGAAGATCCGTGTTCAAATCCACGGCAATGACAAACTCGGCACCCATCGCTCTGGCC
>NZ_DAHVHV010000052.1:0-14587 GCF_027317285.1 Ferrovum sp.
TCCCTTGGAAATAGGCGGTCAGTTGCCCTCCGCCCAAAGGCAGGCTAACTCCACTATTCTTTTGGGTAATGTTGAACACCCCAACATCCGTAGAGGTGTAAATACCGGGAGTCGAAGTTGCGGTATTCGTTACATAACTTTCCCCATTGAAAGAAAGGTTATTGATACCTGTGTCCACCAACCCGGCCACACCACCATAACCTGGCATACCAGCCAGCGTGTTGAGGTTCAATTGCCAGTTTTGGACATCGATTCCGGCGGAAGCGTTGGAGGACATCCCCACCAACACTGCAGCCGTGGCTAAAGTCGCCAGAAGGGATTTTTTTTGAAGTTTCATGATTGACTCCGGTTGGTTGACTGTGATCAGGATTGCACCCATTTATAAGCACGAGTCATGCCAACATTCATATCTTGTTGATAATCATTGGAAACCAACTTTTAACCTCGGGCCCATTCTTCCAATGTGTAAAGTTTTCCGACACTATTGCCGGGTGATCAGCGCTCCCCCTTCCGCCCATCGCGCAATGAAGCACCCAGCCCTGAAATGATTTCCGTGGCCGCCATGATGATCTGCGTCGAGGCAAACCCCGCCCGGCGCAACTCCCGGTAAAAGGAGCGCGCCAACAGTTTGGCCAGTTTCCCCGGATCCTCCGCCGCTTTCACCATGGCATTCAGGTCCGGTCGATGGGTTTTTTCCAGGGCCATCGTGATGAAACTGGAGCGCAGAACGCCCCGCATCTGTACCAGTTGAATATCCCGTCCCACCAACAGTCCGGCGATGGTCAATGCCCGCAACTCCTGGGTATCGTACGCTTTCCCCAGCCCCCCCCGCACATTCACGATTCCCGCCACTTTTCCTTCCCGAAGCAACGGAACGGAAAGAAAACTCTTGCCCCGGTTCCGGGGATACCGGGCGTGCGAAAAGTAGGTCGACGTTTCGATGTTCTCGACCAGCAAAGGCTTTCCCGAGGCCAGCACGTGGCCGGCAATCCCTTCGCCCTGTCTGACCCTGTCCCGATAGGCCACGGCAGGAAGGTCGCCATAGTGGGCGCACAATTGCAATCCTTCCCCATCAAACACCATGGCCGAGGTTCCCTCAGCCTCGAACACCTCGGCCAGACGGGCGCACCATCGTTCCAGCAGGGGCGCCACCCCATGGAATACCTCTCCCCCATCGGGGATCCGGGCCAGTTTTTCCATAAGTTGTTCGGATCCTGTCGGTACCATGGCAGTTTCATTCTCCTTTCATGAGGTTCCAGGCCAGTGTAACCGAAGCAGGGGCAAACGTGTCGAGCGGGCCCGGGCGGGCGCCGAACACCCGATTCGCCCCATGAAAACCACCCGGTCGGCCTGCTCCCTTCCGCCCATCCGCCTGTCCAGGTGAGCGGCAATACGTTCGGCCTGCGGCTGCGCCTCTTTCCGGACGGACAGGGAGATCCCTTGAGTCGCGTAGCGCCTGAAAATGAGCGGAGTCATCTCGGGTTGTAATTGCAACCTCAACTGCGTCGCGGTCAGCCAGAAACGCTGGAGCGCTTTTCCTGCATCGATTTCGTCGCGCAAAGAGCGCGGAACCGCACCGGCCACCAGCGCAAAATGCGCCGCACAGGCCAATCCCGGAATGAAATCCAGACGGATCCGGGGAATCCAGGTCCCGGCCAAGTACCTGTTAAAAAAATCGACACGTTCCCAACTCACCATGGCCCAGCGCGTCAACCTGAGGGTCAGCGCATCCAGCCCGATGGCTTGATCGGGCACCCGGTCCTCGCTGAACTGCGCCCCCCACTGGATGATGTCGCGATGGACGGCGTAGGCTTCCGGAATCGTCAGGCGCAATTTTCCTGCCCGTGCGGTGAGTGAGGCAAATGCCCAACGCTGGGCAAAACCTTCAAACCATAACACCCGGTAGTTCGGCCCCACGGAGGATTCCAGAGCCTGTTTCTGTTCCGGAGTCAGAGGATCGAGACGATAGGGACGACGCTGGACGGAACGGAGCCTGATCATTTCCGCCAGAGGATCTTCTTCGAGAGATTCGGCCTCGAAAGTCACCTCGAAAACAGGTGCGGCTTCCAGACACCCCGCCCGTTCCACGATCCGGGTGGAAAAACCGAAACGGGTAGCGGCCAGGCGCATATTTTCCAGCAGCGCCCCCAGCGCCAGGTGGCTGGCCTGCCCTCCCAGATCATAGAGGCAATGGGTCCGCGTATCAAAACCATGAACATTGACCTGCCGGTCGGAGACGATTTCAAAACGCCAGGGTTGGGTATTGTCTCCACTCGGCGCCCATTTCGCCCACTCCAGAATTTCCTTGACCTGTTCTGCGGCTGCCATCCTGTCCTCGCCTGCTCATTCGTTGAGTTTTGCCAGTCGGCTTTCCGCGATCCGAAGTGCAATCCTCTGCAGCGGGTGGCGGTTTCCTCCCGGTCTCCAGGTACGAACCAGTTTGTTCCGGTAGGCATCGAACTGGTGACTGTATGGGGCTGCCCAGACTTTACCACGTCCCAGCAACATTTTTAGCGCCTCGGTGGCCGCCATGCCGGCACAGAGTTGACAGGCCATGAAGGTCGAAGGTCCCCGACGTTCCTTCAAACTCACGGAAGAGGGATCCACCAGATAGTCGAAATGCAGTCGGGCCGGCGCCAATCCCAACAAAAAGCGCAAGGCTTTGCCCTCGTCCGTCTCATTCCCCCAGCAAAAATACTCTTCGAAGGACATTCCCCCCGGCATGAAATTCACCACCGCCGCCCCCATTCCCAGGGGAGCAGCCGTCACCACGGGAATCCCGGCCCCGGCACAGGCATCGAAGGTCCTGTGGCGTGCTGAAAAAGCGAAGAAATCCAGCCCATCGACGTACACATCCACCCCGGAGAGAAAATCGGCCAGATTGGTCTCCGTCACCCCTTCGGGAAAGGTGCGAATCTCCAGTTCGGGGTTGATGTCCCGGGCCATTTCAGCCAGTACCTGAACCTTGGGGCGTCCCAGATGAGAAACCGTGGCGCCCACTTGGCGATTGAAATTATGGATTTCGAAAGTGTCGAAGTCGGCGATATGGAACTGCCCCACTCCCAACCGGGCCAGGGTCAGCAAGTGGTTCCCCCCCACGCCTCCCATGCCCGCGATGGCAATGCACTTGCCGGCCAGAGAAGCCTGCTCCTTCCGGGTCAACCAGCCTATGTTGCGCGAAAAGGCATCGGAATAACCAAACATCACGAAATGCTGGGGGAATCATAGGCCATCTGGCGAAGCCTGCCCAGGATCCCTTCGGAATCCTTGGCGGTCATCAGGTAGGGAAAAAGGGAACGATCCCCCACCGCTCTGTCCATCCTTCCCCCCACCTCCCGGATCCTGCGCCCCAGTTCCTCAAAGTCGATCAACAGGAGTACCGAGGGCGCATTCACCCGCGGGCAGATCCGCTCCGGTCCGACGAGGGTAAACCCGAGCATCTGTTCATAAAATCTTGCATGACGGGGATTGACCTCCAACAGCCCATCCGTACAGCTAAACAATCCGTAGGGATACAGATAGGCCACATGGAACAAACTGGCCAGCACCCGTTTGTTCCTGACCTGAGGATCCATGGCCAACCGATTGAACTCGCACAACACCTTGCCCTGGGCACGCAGGTCATCCAGCACGTCGTGATAACCGCAGTCCGCATAAAGGCCCAGGGGCGAATCGATCCCGACGGAAATCGTACCGATCACATCCGCATCATTGTCATATGCCAGCAAGGTGATCCGGTTGGGTTCGGTGCTGGTCGATGACGACAGATGCTTGTAGCCCCGCCACTCATACATCCGGTTGATCAGGATACTGGCCGATGCCTGACGTTCTTCCGTATTGGCCAAACGGATCCGATACTCATGAGACTGGGTGGAGAGGGGAACTGTATCGTCATTCTCCGGGAGGGCATAACTCATCGACGACAGGGACGAGGGAATCGAATCAAAAAAAGACGCTATGATATCGTCGTCACAGTCGTGCCCGACATCATACTTGGTGGCCATGAGATCATTCTCCCCAGAATGCTGTAATCCAACGATTATTTCGAACATCTCAAGCCCCCCACGCCCATTGACCATGCGTGGAGTATGGCCCCCCCAGTTTAAAATCCGCTTAACGCAAATTAAGGAATTCTTAAACCGACTATGACCCATCCGGTTTGATCCTGTCAAGCCAGATGTACCAAACTCTTCCCAGAACTTCATGGCAGAAGTAGTAAAAATTCTGCAACCCCGAAGGGCTGGGCAAGAAACTGAACCCATTGATGCTTTTCTCGTCGTATCCAGTCCCCGCCGGAACGACGGTCATCCCCAGACGCTCGAACTCGGGAACGGCCCGATTCAGATGCCAGGCATGACTCACCAGGTAGATCCGGGTGATTCCCGCTGCCTTCAGCAGGGGAACCGAATCCAGTGCATTTTCCCGGGTGGTCCTGGAGCGCGTTTCAATCCAGCGGACTGGAACCCCAAATTCATTCTCCAGCACGCTTTTCATGACCTGGCTTTCGGACACGCCCGACCGCCCCGGCCCGCCCCCTGAAACCAATATGGGTTTATGCCATCGACGGGCCAGCCATGCCCCGTACCGAATCCTCTCCAGAGTCAGGATTTTTGGAACGCGCCCCCCGTATTCGAGCCTGTTTCGAATCGTGCCGGCGGACAGGATGACGATGGCATCTGCCTCGTTGCCCTGCAGATTACGGTAGGGAGGCATGAGTTGGTACAGCAGAAAACTGCTGACCCAGGGGGTGGAAACGATCCAGAACAACGCCAGTCCACCCACTGCCAGCCAGGTACCCCGCCGCCGGTTTCCGCGCCGCATCGATCCCACCCCCCAAAGGATCGGCAACAGCAACACCAAAGGCGGCATGATCCATTCGGCAAGCCATCTCCAGGACATGCTCGAGGGCCTCAGGGCGCCAGGGTTTGCAGCGCGCCGGGATAAACCGGCGGGTGCTTCAACAACCTCACTTGACGGGGGGCCACGGGTTCGGCCCGCGGAACGAGATCGAACCCCGGAGCCAGCAGAGGGGAAGGGCTCTCATAGTGCAACTGTCCCTCTACCGGCGCCTCCAGCCGATAGTCCTGACGGAGCGGCCGGTAAAAGGCCTGCCAGTCTGCTGACCGGTCATTGAAAGAGACCAGTCCCGCCAGCACGTGGTATTCCCCATACCCCACCCGCAGATTGTTGACGGAAACCACCCGGACTCCCGCCTTGGGGACGCGCAGGAAAGCGCCGGCGCCTTCCTTGTCGTTCACCAGCGTATTGCTGGCCAGGTAGAGCGCATTGTCCGGCCCGGACATTCCCTCTTCCCCATAGGATATGACTGTGGAATTTTCCGTGTCCGTTCCCTGTTGAATGATGTTCCCCAGCACCAGCGCCGTACCCCCATTGGGCAAATCGAGTTCGTAACTGGCTCTTCCCTCCATTTCATCCGTCAGGCGATTGTAAAGAATGTCATTCCGGATCGCCCGGCTCTTGAACAGATGTCCCACATTGGCGTGGTGAAAGTAACTGGCCAACACCACCAGGGACTTCAGTTTGCCCACATAGAGATTGTGGGAGAAGCCATCCCCTGCCCCATTGTAGGCAAACTCGCTGTTCTCGATCACCAGGGAAGAATGTTCTTCATCCGAGGTCAACAGTCCGTTCTCGTTGGCAAAAAACAGACAATTACGAACCCAGAGGTCCCCTTTTTCGAAACGGATGCCTGCACCGTTACGGTCAGAGACCCGGGCATTCATGAAGTCGATGTTTTCAACCCGGATCCGACCGCCCCGGACGACCCAGATGGCTTTTCCTTCGGCGCTGCTGCCGTCCGCAAACAGGCGCGCATTGCCCCCCACCCCCTGGATGGTCAGATCATTCTGCCCCCATGAAGCCACCACATCCTCATGGTAGTCCCCGGCATCGATCTGGACGGTGTCCCCGTCCCGCGCCATGGAGGCAGCCACAGAAATACTTTTGATAGGTTCGGACGGACCCACATGAAGGACATGACGAACGGGCCCCGGCGGGACCAACCACCCATCGGGCAGATAGGGTTGGATCAACGCCTGTTCCTCTGCGCCCTGCGAGACGACCGGTCCCCATCGGGGAGGCGGCGGGGGAATCTGAAAAGGTTGAGCCGCCTGTGCCTGAAAGGCTGATTCGCCATCCCAGGCCCGAATCCCGGCAAACACCGGCGCCGTCCATTTTTCCAGACGGGGATGCCCCTCGACCCTGCGCTCCAGATAGTTCAGAATCTCGGCCACGCTATAGCCTGAGGCACGATACTCCACAAAAGCACCACCGACCCCCATCAATACCAACAACGCCCCCCCAAACAGGAGGAACTTCGTGGTTCTGTATCGGTAACGGCTGGATCTCGATCTTCGCTTGGCCATGGACTAAGTTCCCTGCAAAAAAATCACGCCGGACCGGCCTGGATCACCCGTCCCCTCCGTCAAATCCTGTCACTTCTCCAACCGTATTCATCTACAATGGCGAAAGTCATCGTACCCTGGGAAATTCATGTATGACACAGAGATTCCGGCTAAAAATTCTACAGGCATGCCCACTCTTTTTCCAACCACGATCTGATCGTTCGGGAAAATGGGGAAATGGTACACCTCTTTCCAGCCCACGGGTACTGCTTCTGGCTCTAGCCCTTTCTTCCTGTGGAGGGGGGGGAGGCGGATCAGCATCCACCCCCGCCCTTTCCCTCAGTGCGCTTCTGCCCTGGACCTGGATGGGGGGAAGTTCCACCCCCAACCAGTCATCCACAGCGACGACTCCCGGGGCTCGCATGAGTTCCGCCACCTGGACCGATTCCTCCGGCAACTTCTGGATGTTCGGGGGCGAAATTTCACCCAGCAGTGATGCCAATGATCTTTGGGTGTACAACCCGACCACGCACACATGGACCCAGGAAATTGCGCCTTCGCAAACAAATCTGCCAGGAGTTTACGGCACGCAAGGCACCGCCAGCCCCAGCAATCTTCCTGGCGCCAGAAACGATTCCGTGTCCTGGATCGATCTCTCAGGGAATTTATGGTTGTTTGGCGGTTATGGCTATGCTTCCACCAGCACTGCTGGTGATCTGAACGACCTGTGGGAATACGTCCCCACCAGCAAGACATGGACCTGGGTTGGAGGTTCCAACCTGATCAATCAATCTGGCAGTTATGGTGGTAACCCAGGGACCACTGGAACTCCTGGCTCACGCTTGGCCAGCGTTTCATGGACTGATTCGACGGGAAATTTGTGGTTATTCGGTGGAAAAGGGTATGCTTCCTCAGGTTCCACAGGAGAGTTGAACGATCTGTGGAAATACGCCCCCAGCGCTAAAACATGGACTTGGGTCAGTGGTTCCAGTTCCCCCAACCAACTATCGATGGGTACATCACCAGGCGCACGCCATGACAGTGTAGCCTGGATCGACTCGACGGGGAATCTGTGGTTGTTCGGAGGGGTCGGATATGGCCCTACCAATACCTTGGGAGAATTGAACGATCTGTGGAAATTCACCCCTACCAATAACACATGGACCCTGATCCGTTCCGGCAATCCCTTGAACCAGACTGGAAGTTATGGCAATTCCCAGACCCCCAGTTCCACCAATCTCCCCGGATCACGGGACAGTTCTGTGGCATGGACGGACACTTCTGGCAATTTATGGTTATTTGGGGGTTATGGCTATGATTCCACCGGTACCCTGGGAGAATTGAACGATCTGTGGAAATTCACCCTCAGCACCCAGCAGTGGACTTGGGTCAACGGGAGCAAGCTGGCCAATCAAATCGGCAGTTACGGTTCCCAACCGGGCACCCAGGGAATGCCGGGCGCACGTTACAGTGCCAATGCCTGGTTTTCAACTTCCGGATCCGGATCTTTATGGTTGTTCGGGGGACTGGAAGGCAGTACGAACTACCTGAACGACTTGTGGCAATATACGCCCTGATCCCGATTCACTGACCCCAAGGAAAAGCGGATGAACAGAAGCCCCGTCCAGAAGTCGATTTATGTCCGCCCCCGGAAAACTGCCTGATGTGCGGTCTGGTCGGAATCTTTGATACCCGAGGAAAATCCTCCCTCAGCCGAGAACTTCTGGACCGGATGAATGAAGCCCAATTCCATCGGGGCCCGGATGAAGGGGGCTTGCACCTGGAGCCTGGGGTGGGTTTGGGCCACCGTCGTCTGTCGATCATCGACCTCTCGTCGGGACAGCAACCGCTGTTCAATGAGGACCACAGCGTGGTGGTGGTCTTCAACGGTGAAATCTACAACTTTGTGGACCTCATGCCCGAGTTGCAGGCTCTGGGCCACACCTTCCGCACCCACTGCGACACCGAGGTCATCGTCCATGCCTGGGAAGAGTGGGGAGAAAACTGTGTCGAGCGTTTCCGGGGAATGTTCGCTTTTGCCCTGTGGGATCGCCCCCGTCAAAAGTTGTTTCTGGCCCGTGACCGACTGGGCGTCAAACCCCTCTTTTACAGCCTGCAACCCGATGGAAAATTCATCTTTTCCTCAGAACTCAAAGCCCTGCGCCTGTACCCCGGTTTTGACCCGACCCTCGACCCCTGCGCCGTGGAGGAATACTTTGCCTATGGGTATATCCCCGAACCCCGCACCATTTACCGGAACACCTTCAAGCTTCCCCCCGGCCATCATCTGACCCTTTCCCCCCATGCGCCGCTTCCCGCGCCGCACCGTTACTGGGACATCCCCTTCGCCCCCGTTCCCGTCACCTCGATGCAGGACATGCAGGCGGAACTGGTGGAACGCCTGCGCGAGGCCGTGCGCATTCGCCTGGTCTCCGAAGTGCCGTTGGGGGCCTTTTTATCCGGGGGCGTGGATTCCAGCGCCGTGGTTGCCCTGATGGCGGAACTGAGCACGGAGCCGGTCAATACCTGTTCCATTGCCTTTCAGGACCCCCGTTTCAACGAAGCGCCCTACGCCGAGCAAGTGGCCCGGCAGTACCATACCCGCCATCAGACCAGCGAAGTGGACCCCAATGATTTTTCCCTGGTGGATCAACTGGCCGCACTCTACGACGAACCCTATGCCGACAGTTCCGCGCTGCCCACCTACCGGGTCTGCGAACTGGCGCGCCGCTCCGTCACCGTGGCCCTGTCGGGGGATGGCGGCGATGAAAACCTGGCCGGGTACCGACGTTACCGCTTCCACATGGCAGAAGAAAAAATGCGGGCGCTCCTCCCCCTGGGGCTGCGCCGCCCCCTCTTCGGCGCCCTGGGCGCCCTGTACCCCAAGGCGGATTGGGCCCCCCGCATGTTCCGGGCCAAAAGCACGTTCGAAGCCCTCGCCCGGGATTCGGTGGAAGGGTATTTTCACAGCGTGTCCCTGCTGGGCGACCGCCTGCGCAACCAATTGTTCAGCCCCGCTTTCTCGGCCAACCTGCAGGGCTACCGAGCGGTGGAGGTGCTGAAAACCCATGCCCGGAATTCTCCCACCCAGGATCCCCTGTCTCTGGTTCAGTACCTGGACATCAAAACCTACCTGCCAGGCGACATCCTCACCAAAGTGGATCGCGCCAGCATGGCCCATGCCCTGGAGGTCCGCGAACCCCTGCTAGACCATCCCCTGATGGAATGGGTGTCGGGACTTCCCTCCGCCCTCAAACTGCACCAGGGCGAAGGCAAATACCTTCTCAAGAAAGCCCTGGAACCCTATCTGCCCCAGGACATCCTGTACCGTCAAAAAATGGGCTTCGCGGTGCCCCTGGCCAGTTGGTTCCGCGGCCCCTTGCGCGAAACGGTGCGCACCTCCGTGCTGGGTCCGCGCCTGATGGACTGCGGGATTTTCAACCCGACCTTCCTTACCCATCTGGTGGAGGAACACCAGGCAGGACGCCGCGATTACAGCGCGCCCCTCTGGTCGTTGCTCATGTTTGAATCTTTCCTGCGACTCTAGGCCATGCGCATTCTCCACATACTGGATCATTCCCTTCCCCTGCACAGCGGCTATACTTTTCGCACCCTGTCCATTCTCAAGGAACAGCGGGCATTGGGCTGGGAGACCTGCCACCTGACCAGCGAAAAGCAGACGGGCTGCACCGTGCCGGAAGAAATGGTGGACGGTTGGCATTTCTACCGCACGGCGGCGGGCGCACCGGGCAGACTCCCCCTGCTGAACCAGGTGGGGGTAATGAAGGGACTGGAGCGGCGGCTGCACGAGGTCATCGAAAAGACCCAACCGGACATCCTGCACGCCCATTCCCCCGTCCTGAACGCCCTCCCCGCCCTCAAGGTCGGTCGCCAATACCGGATCCCCGTGGTCTATGAAGTCCGTGCCTTCTGGGAGGATGCGGCCGTGGACCACGGCACCACGAAGGAAGGGAGCCTCCGTTACCGCCTCACCCGCGCCCTCGATACCCTGGCTTTCCGAAAAGTGGACGCCATCACCACGATCTGTGAAGGTCTGCGCCAGGACATCGTCAGCCGGGGGATTGCCGGGGACAAGGTCACCGTGATTCCCAATGCCGTGGACATCGCCCATTTTCCCCTGGGCGGCCCGCCCGATCCGGCGTTGCAAAAACACCTGGGGCTGGATGATGCCCAGGTGCTTGGATTCATTGGTTCCTTCTACGCCTACGAAGGGCTGTCCCTGCTGCTGGAGGCCCTGCCTCAGATCCTGACCATGCTCCCCCGGGCCCGCCTTCTTCTGGTGGGGGGAGGTCCCCAGGAAGAGGCTCTGAAGGCGCTGGCCCAACGCCTGAAGATAGCCGACAAGGTGGTATTTGCCGGTCGGGTGCCCCATCAGGAGGTCCACCGTTACTATGGCCTCATCGATGTACTGGTCTATCCCCGACTGTCCATGCGCCTGACCGAACTGGTCACGCCCCTCAAACCCCTGGAGGCCATGGCCCAGGGGAAATCCTTCATTGCCTCGGATGTGGGCGGGCATAAGGAACTCATCCAGCATGAAAAAACCGGGCTTCTCTTCAAGGCAGGCGACCCCCGGGACCTGACCCGCGCGGTTCATCGCCTGCTCACCGACCCCACGCTCCGGCATGGCCTGACCCTGGCCGGACGGAATTTCGTGGAAACCGAACGCACCTGGCAAAACAGCGTGCACCGTTACCTTCCCCTCTACCAACGGTTACTCGCCCATCCACGCCCCTGACGTCGATGCGCCTGCTTACCTTCAGTTCCCTCTACCCCAACGCCACCAAGCCCCACCATGGGATCTTTGTGGAAACACGCCTGCGCCAGTTACTGGATACCCAACCCGTCGAAGCCCGGGTCATGGCCCCGGTCCCCTGGTTTCCCTTCACCCATGAACGGTTTGGAGACTACGCCCGCCAGGCCCGCGTCCCCCAACGTGAAGTTCGGCGGGGCATTTCCATCGAACATCCCCGCTACCCCCTGATTCCCAAATTCGGAATGAACCTGGCCCCCTGGGGCATGGCCCTGGCCTGCTTGCCCCTGCTCAGAGCGCAAATCCGCCACGGACAGGATTTCGACCTGATCGATGCCCACTATTTCTACCCCGATGGCGTAGCCGCCACCCTGCTGGGCCGCTGGCTGAAGAAGCCCGTGCTCATCACCGCCCGGGGCAGCGACCTCAATCTCCTGCCCGATTACCCCATTCCCAGGGCCCTCATTCAAGGAGCCGCCCGTCACGCCGCCCACCTCATCACGGTTTCCGGGTCCCTCAGGCAGGCACTCGTTCATCTGGGCGTCGACGAACATAAAATCACCGTGCTGAGAAACGGGGTGGATCTGTCCCTGTTCCAGCCCTCGGAGCGGGATGAAACCCGCAAAAAACTGGGGATCCACGGCCCCCTGCTGGTCTCCGTGGGCCATCTGGTTTCGGGAAAGGGCCATGATCTGGTGGTTCGGGCGCTCGAATCCCTCCCCTCCTTCCACCTGCTCATCATCGGATCGGGCCCCGAGCAAAAAGCCCTTGAACACCTCGTCCAGGAACGGGGCCTCAGTGCCCGGGTGCAGTTCAAAACCCACATGCCCCAGGTCGAGCTGACCAGACATTACAGCGCAGCCGATGCCCTGGTGCTGGCCTCGTCCAGCGAAGGCTGGGCCAACGTCCTCCTGGAAGCCATGGCCTGCGGCACGCCCGTGGTCTCCACCGCAGTGGGCGGCAGCCCCGAACTGATCACCGAACCCTGTGCCGGCAGACTGGTCCAGGAACGCACCCCGGAGGCCCTCAGCCAGGCCATCACCGATCTCTTCAAGGCCCCGCCCGACCGGCAGGACACCCGGGAATTTGCCCGTCGTTTCAGTTGGGATGAAACCAGCGAAGGACAGATGGCCCTGTTCCAGAAAATCCTCACCCGCCCGTCCTTGTAGATCGCTGCCAGAATCCGCGCAAATCCGGCGGTGAGTGGTGCATTCAAAAAGCATATCTTGATCGATGGGTGAAACGAATTCGGAAAACAGCATCGATGTAATCCAGGACTGCTGTGTTTTCGGAAAACCTTTTCGTGCAGTAGCCGTGTTCGAAGTCCAAACCGGGAATTCACCGCTGGCTGGAGTCTGAAACAGACCACGCAAGCCGCCCTTCTGATTCCGATCAAGTGTCGGAATTCTTTACATCTCACTGTCCCCGCCTCCTTGCCTCTAATTTATAACAATATGTTATATATTAATTTTTTCTTACAACAGAATAAGTGGCACGGTTTGTGCTTAAAGTCTCCAGAAGAAAGGTTCCCTCGCCTGAGAGGCAGAACTATCCAGCCAGTCAAGAACTGCTTTTTAGGTGAGCGTACCGATGAATCACGAGATCAAGGCCGCAGCGCTGTGTGCGGTGGGAATAATGTCATGAAGTTACATGAGATAGAGTTGGCTCGGGTAGATATCGACGAGTTACATCAGTTTTGCAATGCGCCCTGGCGCTATCATGAAACGGGCATGAAGGAGAAATCCCAACATGCCCTTCAAGTTTGGCCAATGTTGAAGGAAATTCTCGATTTCTGGCAGCAGGCATCCCAGGAGGCTGGGTGAAAAAAATTTCCGTCATTGGTTTGGCCGGAGGCGTGGGAGTGACGACGGTGGTGGCACAGTTGTCTTACGCACTGGCGGCACAGCGTCAGCCGGTCCTGGCGATGGATCTGTCTTCAGACAACAGTTTGGCTGGCCATCTTGGCCTGGACCTGAGTGAGAGTGACGGGTTTGCAAGCAGAATTCTTCTGGGCAAGGATTGGAAGGATGCCAACTATCGAAATCCTCAGTTGATCGACTTCATTCCCTTTGGCTGCATTACCCGTGAGCAGGAAGGAAATTTTAATCAATGGATCGAACAGCGTTCTGACTGGTTGGAAACGGAATTGAATGCGCTGGAACTTCCCACGGGTACGACAGTGGTATTTGATGGTTCTCGTCTCGGTACTGCGTTGCAACTGCAGGCCGCATGCCAGTCCGACCAGGTGATCATGGTGCTCGATACAGGCTTGTCTTCACTGGTGCGGTTACGGCAGGTCGAGAATAAAATCCGTCTTTTTTCCTCACGCACCAAGGTTCATGCGTTACTCAATCGTTTCGATTCGGCCCTCAGGTTGGATCGGGATGTATTGTCGGTGCTTCGTGCAGAATGCGCCGACCTGGCCATTCGCGTGGTACTCCACAGGGATGAAGGGTTGCGCGAAGCTTATGCGCAACGAGGGGATATTTTTTCCAGGGCTCCCTCTTCCCAAGCAGCACGGGATTTTTTATCGTTGGCGACCTGGTTGACTGACCCAGAGCCAGAGCGGATCACGGCATGAGAGACGGACGAGACCGCACTCCTTTTCCCTGGGATGAATTCTTTCTGGCCAACGGTATCCGCGTCGATAATTGGGTGGTTTTTCTAAAAACCCTATTCTTCAACGAGTTGTCTGGTCATGCTGGTGGGGGGGAAATTTCGGACAACGTGGTTAACAATCCGTCGGTATTTGCAGGTTATTTCCCTCATATCGATTTTGAATCTTTCCACGCAGCAGATATTCTGAGACTCCCGTTGCAATTGCTCTGGCTGTTACTTTTGATCCTTCTCTCTTCCTTGAAAAAGGGATCATGGAAACCTTCCGAACCCAGAGTCACTGTTCCGGGCACAGCAACCATGGTTCAGTTTACGCGGAAGGGGTGGAATGGGGTGATCCACCGATGGGGGACATCATGGCAACGCGTATCGCAGTCCTGCGATGTTGCGATCCAAAAAGTATCTCTCATGATCGTCAGGCAGGAGAAGTGGATGGGACTCCTGGAATATCGTTCCGTCAGGCTGATTGTTTACAGTTTCGTTTTTATTACTGAACTTTAGACATACGCCTCTCCCAACCGTCCCGGATTTTTCCTGGTGGTGGGTGGGTCGAACACAAAAACAGGACGATTCGACCATGACAGACGGGAGGTTGTACGCCTCAACACTGCAATCGTTGATCCTGGGTGGGGAAAGGCATCACGAAATTCCCCGACTTCGGGTTGTAGGCATGGCGCACGGGAAGTCCGATAAATTGGATTCGCATCCACTGACCGAAAAGTCCCGCCGTAATCATTGTTCCCTTGCGCCAGGGCGCGATTTCCATCAACGGAAAGGATTCCCACAACTTCAGGGCGAGCAATTGCGTCAGGGCGTAGGCTGTGGAACGGAT
>NZ_DAHVHV010000053.1:0-13873 GCF_027317285.1 Ferrovum sp.
GTGCAGAGTGCCGGGCGCACCCAGGCCACACGCTACTTTGTTGCCCCCGGCCTGCTGCGCAATCTCAACTTCACGGGCGAAACCACTCTCAAGCGTATTGAGCCGCATCGCTTGGCCGCGCTGGTACTCGAAGACCTACAGCGCTACCCTGAATCCGCCATCAGTGATATCCGCCAGCGCATCGGTGGCGAGATTCACCCCAAGCAAGTCAAACGCGCACTGGAAGAGTTGATTGAGCGCAGCGCTGTGCGCTTTGAAGGCAATAACCGCTGGCGGCGGTACTGGGCGACATCATGAACAAACTATCGGACAACCTACCTTCTATCGACGATAACCGGGCGATAAGAAATGAGCGATACGCCGGCGTAGGCCCAATGAATCAAATGGTTCTATCGACCAAAGGCGACCAAAAATGGACGATAGAGCAAACCACACGCACCGCACAGCCGACTGGGAGAACGGTAACTCATGACCAAATCTGAGGCACAAACACGGTCAGAGTTGATTGACCAGCAACTCGCCCAGTCAGGCTGGAACGTCAAAGATCCCACACAGGTCGTCGAGGAATTCGATATTCTCACAGGGTTGCCATCGGGCGTGACGGAGCCGCGTACCCCGTACGAAGGCCACCAGTTCAGCGACTACGTTCTGCTGGGCAAAGACCGCAAACCCTTGGCAGTGATCGAGGCCAAAAAATCCAGCCGGGATGCCGCCATAGGCCGCGAGCAGGCCAAGCAGTACTGTTACAACATACAGAAGCAGTTAGGTAGTGAGTTGCCGTTCTGCTTCTACACTAATGGTCACGAAACCTATTTCTGGGATCTGGAAAACGCCCCGCCACGCAAGGTCATCGGCTTTCCCATGCGGGACGATCTGGAGCGTTTCGCCTACATCCGTCGCAACCGTAAGCCACTGACGCAGGAGTTCATCAACACCTCAATCGCCGGTCGCGATTACCAGATCCGGGCCATCCGCTCGGTGCTCGAAGGCATCGAGCAAAAAAAGCGAGATTTCCTGTTGGTCATGGCCACAGGCACCGGCAAGACCCGCACTTGCATTGCCATGGTCGATGCGCTGATGCGCGCGGGCCACGCAGAAAAGATGTTGTTCCTGGTCGACCGTATCGCCTTACGTGAGCAGGCGCTGGCCGCCTTCAAGGAACACATGCCCAACGAACCACGCTGGCCTAATGTGGGCGAAAAACTCATTGCCAAAGACCGCCGCATTTATGTTGCCACCTATCCCACGATGCTCAACATCATTCGGGATGAGGCGCAGCACCTGTCCCCGCACTTCTTCGATTTCATCGTCGTCGATGAGAGCCACCGCTCCATCTACAACACCTTCGGCGAAGTGCTCGACTATTTCAAGACCCTCACTCTCGGTTTGACGGCCACGCCGACCGACATCATTGATCACAACACCTTTCGGCTTTTCCATTGTGAAGACGGCCTGCCCACCTTTGCCTACACCTTTGAAGAGGCCGTGAACAACGTGCCGCCTTACCTGAGTAATTTTCAGGTGATGAAGATCCAGACCAAGTTCCAGATGGAGGGCATCAGCAAGCGCACCATTTCACTGGAAGACCAGAAAAGGTTGATCCTGCAAGGCAAAGAGGTAGAAGAAATCAACTTCGAAGGCTCGCAACTCGAAAAGCAGGTGATCAACAAGGGCACCAACACCCTAATCGTTCGCGAGTTCATGGAGGAAGCCATCAAGGACGCCAACGGCGTGCTACCGGGCAAAACCATTTTCTTCTGCGCCACCAAGGCACACGCCCGGCGCATGGAAGAAATTTTCGACAAACTCTACCCGCAGTACCACGGTGAACTGGCCAAGGTGCTGGTGTCGGACGATCCCCGGGTATACGGCAAAGGCGGCCTGCTCGACCAATTTACCAACAACGACATGCCGCGCATTGCCATCAGTGTGGACATGCTCGATACCGGTATCGACGTGCGCGAGATCGTCAACCTCGTCTTCGCCAAACCGGTCTATTCCTACACCAAGTTCTGGCAGATGGTCGGACGTGGCACGCGTTTGCTGGAAACCAGCAAGCCCAAGCCCTGGTGCCTCAAGAAAGATGGGTTCCTGATACTCGACTGCTGGGACAACTTCGAATACTTCAAGTTCAACCACAAGGGAAAGGAACTCAAACCCCAGTTGCCACTGCCGGTGCGGCTGGTGGGCCTACGGCTCGACAAGATTGAAAAAGCCAACGACATCGGCCATGCCGACATCGCCGCGCGGGAAATCGCCAAGTTCCGCCTGCAGATCGCCGCACTGCCCAAAGAATCGGTGGTAATCAAGGAAGCCGCCGCCGCTCTGACGCGCCTGGAAGAAGAAAACTTCTGGATCAGCCTAACTCACGACCGGCTGGAGTTCTTGCGCGCCGAGATCAAACCGCTGTTCCGCACCGTCTCTGATGCCGACTTCAAGGCCATGCGTTTCGAATGCGACCTGCTCGAATACTCGCTGGCCATGCTGAACGAAGACAAGGAACAATCCGAAATCCTCAGGGCAGGCATCGTCGAACAAATCAGCGAACTGCCGCTCTCAGTCAGTTTCGTGAAGCCGGAAGAGGCACTGATCCGCGCTGCGCAAACCAGCCACTACTGGGCCAAGGCCAATAATGAAGATGCCTTCGACGAACTGGTCGCCAAACTCGGCCCGCTGATGAAATTCCGCGAACAAAGCACCGGCCAGGAGCAAACGCATCTGGATCTGGCTGATGAGTTGTACAAAAAGGAATGGGTGGAATTCGGGCCGCAACACGAAGCCGTGAGCATCACCCGCTACCGCGAAATGGTCGAAAACCTGATTGCTGAGTTAACCGAGTACAACCCAGTGCTGCAGAAAATCAAGAACGGCGAGGTAGTCAGCGTGATTGAGGCCAACGAACTGGCCGAACTGCTGCACGAAGAGCACCCGCACATCACCGAAGGCCTGTTGCGCCAAGTCTACAAAAACCGCAAGGCGCGCTTCATCCAGTTCATTCGGCACATCCTTGGCATTGAAGTACTGAAGAGTTTCCCGGATGAAGTCAGCGCCGCGTTTGATCAGTTCATCCGAACCCACACCACCTTGTCCAGCCGCCAGATGGAGTTCCTAAACCTGTTGAAGAACTTCATCATCGGGCGCGAACGCGAAAAAGTGGAGAAGAAAGACCTGATCAATGCTCCCTTTACGGTTATCCACCCGCAGGGCATCCGTGGCGTGTTCAGTCCGGCCGAAATTAACGAAATCCTGCAGCTGACCGAACGGTTGGCTGCCTAAAAAACAGGGCACTCCATGCTACAGAACAACCCCGAACTCAAAAGCAAGATCGACCAGCTCTGGAACAAATTCTGGAGCGGCGGCATTAGCAACCCGCTCACCGCCATCGAGCAGATCACCTATTTGCTGTTCATGAAGCGGCTCGACGAGTTGGACCAGAAACGGCAGGCCGATGCCGAATGGACGGGCGAGCACTACGCCTCCAAGTTCGAAGGCAACTGGATTCCGCTCGAATACCGCAGTCGGCAGGAGCCCGAAAAATTCGCTATCGACAAGCGCACCCTGCGCTGGAGCGAATTCAAGCGCATGCAGGCCGAAGAGATGCTGCAGCACGTGCAGGGCAAGGTGTTCCCATTCCTCAAAGACCTGAACGGTGCTGAATCCAACTTCACTCACCACATGAAAAACGCGGTCTTTATCATCCCCAAGCCAGCCCTGCTGGTGGAGGCGGTGAAGACCATCGACGAAATCTTCGAAGTGATGGAGCGCGACTCGCGGGAAAACGGCCAGGCCTTCCAGGACATCCAGGGCGATGTCTATGAAATGCTGCTGTCCGAGATTGCCACCGCCGGCAAGAACGGCCAGTTCCGTACCCCGCGCCACATCATCAAATTGATGGCCGATCTGGTGCGGCCGCAACTGGTCCATAAAATCGCCGACCCGGCCTGCGGTTCCGGCGGCTTCTTGCTCGGGGCCTACCAGTACATCGTCACCCAACTCGCCATCAAAGCAGGCACCAAAGACCTCGCCCCCGACGAAGACGGCTTTGTGCGCACCTCGGTTGCCGCCGCTCTCACCGAAAAAGCCCAGGACACACTGGCCAGTTCGCTGCGGGGTTACGACATCGACGCCACCATGGTACGCCTAGGGCTGATGAACCTGATGATGCATGGCATCGACGAGCCGCACATCGACTACAAGGACACCCTCAGCAAGAGCTACACCGAGGAAGCCGAATACGACATCGTGATGGCCAACCCGCCCTTCACCGGCAGCATCGACAAGGGCGACATCAACGAAAACCTGCAACTGGGCACCACCAAAACCGAGTTGTTGTTTGTCGAGAACATCTACCGCTTGCTCAAGAAAGGCGGCACTGCCTGCGTGATCGTGCCGCAGGGCGTGCTGTTCGGCTCCGGCGGCGCGTTCAAAACCCTGCGCCAGATGCTGGTGGAGCGCTGCGATCTCAAAGCCGTGATCACCCTGCCCAGCGGCGTGTTCAAACCCTATGCAGGGGTCAGCACCGCCATCCTGCTATTCACCAAAGTGTGGGGGCCGAAAGACAAAATCACCCAGCCAGCCACCGAACACGTCTGGTTCTACGAGATGGCCGCCGATGGTTATTCGCTGGATGACAAGCGCAGCAAGCAAGAAGGGTATGGCGACCTGCAGGACATCATTTCCAAATACCATGCCCGCAACCCAGTCACCGATACCGACCGCACGGCGAAGTGCTTTGTCGTGCCCCGCCCTGAAATTGAAGTCGAGGGCTATGACCTTTCGCTTTCGCGCTATAAAACGGATGTGTTCGAAGAAGTGCACTACGATGCGCCGGGCGTGATTCTGGATCGGCTGATTCAAGCCGAAGTGGGTGATGTGGACGAGACGGAACTTGCCAAGGTGCAAAGCGGCATCGTGCGCGAGTTGCTGGCGTTAAAGGGGATGGTTGGATGAGGTTCGAACCACTTCTCAAGGCCGCGCCTTTCTCGGGGACACGAGTAAGGCCATTTGACGGTATCAGGCAGTACCTGAGTACTGGTGACTTGCAGGATGACTCGCTCAGTTTCGCGGAGGTTACTTTCAAAGATAAACCATCACGGGCAGATATCACTGTGCGAGAAGGAGATGTGCTATTCGCCAGGATGAAGGGCACGAAAAAGGTACTGCAAGTTACACAAGAACTTGCAGATACCATCGTCTCAACAGGTTTTGCTGTCTTACGACCAGTAGAGGATTGCGATCCGGCCTACTTGGCGGCTTATTTGAGCACAGATTATTTTGAGCGGCAAAAAGAAAAATACTGCTCTGGCGCCATTCAACCGGCAATAACCAATGGCGGCATCGAGAAACTGAAAATTCCGCTGCCGCCCGTTAATGACCAAATCCGCATTGCCACTCTGCTCGGAAAAGTGGAAGGGCTGATTGCCCAGCGCAAACAACACCTGAAACAACTCGATGACCTGCTCAAGAGCGTGTTTCTGGAGATGTTTGGCGACCCGGTACAGAATAAGAAGTGTTGGGAGAGTAAGACCGCAATTGACTATGCAGACTGCATTGTTCCGGGGCGAGATAAGCCGAAGTCTTTTAGCGGTAAAACTCCTTGGGTGACAACCGGTGACTTGCAGCAACTCGGATACACGGCGAAATCCCGTGACGGAATCGGTTTGTCAGATGATGAAATTAAAGAAGTTTGTGCGAGAGTTGTTCCGAAATCAAGCGTGCTACTCACATGCGTGGGCGACTTGGGAGTAGTCAGTATCTGCACCACAGACATGGTGGTCAACCAACAACTTCATGCCTTCCAAGTATCAGAGACCATGAGCGAGGAGTTCTTTATGTACTCCTTGTCGTTCCAAAAAAAATACATGTATCAGAACGCGTCGCAAACGACACTTCCTTACATGAATAAGACAATCTGCAACAAAATTCCCATGATTCGACCGCCGAAAGACCTTCAGATCAAATTTACGGAAATAGTGAGAATTGTTCACGGCATCAAAGCCCGCCACCTGAAAAGTCTCACTGATCTAGAAAGTCTCTACGGCGCACTGAGCCAGCAGGCATTCAGGGGCGAGCTGGATCTGTCGCGCGTTCCCATGCCGGGCATACAACCTGAGGAAGAGAAAACCGTGGCAGCAGAACCCTTAAACACTCATGCCGAACAAGGCGTGGCCATCAACTTGCCCGACACCGACAACTTGCTTGATGCGCTTGAGAGTGCTGAGGCCCGCGAGGTATTGATCTTGCAGTGGCTGAAGGCCTATCGCGACCAGTTGGGCAGCACCCCATTTTCGGTGCAGCACTTCATGGCGGTGGCGCAAACCCGGCTAACCGAACTACATCTGGACAACGATTTCGAACTGGGCGCCAACGACTACGAGCACATCAAGACCTGGGTGTTTGAGGCATTGGCCGCCGGCACGCTGACACAGACGTTTGATGAAGCGAGTAACTGCATCCAACTCAAGGCCGTGCAGGCATGAAACTGCTCCGCCTCAAGATCACCGACCCGGCAGGCTTTCGCAGCCTGCCCTGTGGTTTTGAGCATCACTTCCGTAGCGACTGGACCTTGCAGGATGAGTTGGCCAAGCCTGAAGGCTTTGCGCCTTTCGTTTGTGCAGGCCCCAACGGCAGCGGTAAATCCAATCTGCTCGAAGCGCTTGCGGCGATCTTCTTTCAGTTGGAAATCTTGCGTGTGCGCAGCAGTTTTCTGCCCGAGGTATTGCAAAACGCTGATCGGGATTTTTCGCCAGTTGCGTTTGAACTGGATTACCTGATCCGGTTGCCACCGGAATACCTCCGCCCCGATGGCCCGATTTGGGCCAGGGTGGGTGTTTGGAAAAACCCCGACGAATCGGTGAACTTTTTGTGGGAAAACCAGAGCGACTTCGACACTGATGTCTATGAAGTTTTCAAGGGTGGCCACGCCGATATCCTGCTGCCCCAGTATGTGCTGGGCTACTCGTCTGGCGAGAATGAAATCCTCAGTCTGCCCTTTTTCAAGTTGCGCTTTGTGCAGTTCGACGAATACTGGAACGCATTGACCCGGCAGTTGAGCTATCCCGGTCACCCGGAAACGCGGCTGGCCTATTTGGACAACAGCTTCAGCCAGGCGATCTTGCTGTGCAACCTGCTGTTTCAGGACGAGGCCACGCTCCAGCCTTTCCGCGAGGATGTCGGAATCGAGGCGCTGCGGGAGTTCCGCATCATCATCCGGCGCAGCATTCCCATTGCACTGGAGCAACTGGCCGCCTTCGCCAGCGAAGACCAGAACCAGCGCCAATCGCTTGATGACATCGTCAAAAGCAACCTCGCCTTGCGCAAAGAAACAGATGACGCTGGCAGCACCCGTTACCGCCTGAACCTGATGCACCTGCTGGAGGGGGATGAGAAATCATCGCTGGTGGTGAGCGCCCTCAAGCGCTGCGCCACATTACATTACGAGGATGAAGCCACTGACACACTGGTACTCGATTATTGGGTGAATGACGCAACCAAGGAGGCATTCCGTAAGAACTTCGATGGTTCGCCGCTGGCGCTGTTCCAGGCTTTTCAAGTCTTGCTGACACTCAATCTGTATGCCGTGAGCGATGCGCTCAAGGGTGATCTGTATCGCTCCACCAGCCATTACGCCAGCGAAACGGTGCCGACGCTGGCTTCTGACCAGCGCATCATGCGCTTCAAGTTCGTGCGCTTTTCTAAGCAGGGTGTGACCCAGCCGATGATGCTGAAAGAGCTGTCGGACGGCGAGCACCAGTTGCTACACAGCCTGGGTTTGTGCCTGTTGTTTCGAGAGACCAACAGTCTGTTCCTTCTGGACGAGCCCGAAACGCACTTCAACCCGGACTGGCGCGCCAACTTCATTACCCGCCTGCGCCAGTGCCTGCCGGGCAATGGCGGTGTCGGGCAGGAAATGCTGATCACCACCCACACGCCGTTTCTGATTTCGGACAGCAAGCCGGACAAGATACTTGTGTTCGCCAAGGACAAAGCCAGCGGCGCGGTCAGCATCAGTCAGCCGGACTACAACACGCTGGGCGCTTCGATCAACAAGATCACCATGAACACCTTCGGCAAGCGCGAAACCATCGGCGGCCGTGCCCAGGCACTGCTGGAGTCGCTGCGCGAGCGCTTTGAGAAAGGCGACGAAAACAAAGAAGCGTTAATTACGGAAATCTACCAGCAACTCGGCGACTCGGTGGAAAAAGTGCTGCTGATCAAGGCCATCCTCGACAGCGATCAGCAGGGTGATGAGGAGGCGCAGGGCTGATGCTGTTTCCGTACACCTACGTGCCGCACCAGATGGACAAGATGCAGGCGTTCATCGACTTCATCTTTCATGAGGTGTGGTGCAAGGCGCCAATCGGCCTTGTCTTTCACCCCGACCTATTCGAGGGTAATCCTGACCTCAAGGCTGTCATGTCAGAGTTTGGTTTTTCCTCTCAAGCGGCAGAACGCGGGAAGACATTTTACAACGACGTGAAGGCAATCTACGAACTTTTCGCGCCACTGTTGGTGAACGAAATCGACCAGTTCAAACAGTGGTACCAGGGCAATAATGATATCGAAAAGGTGTGTGCCAACACCCCGACTGTAGAACTTGCCCGCTATGCCGACATCGCCGCGACCCACTCGGACCTTTCCGATCAACTAGCGTCGTTTTTCAAAGGACTATATTCCCAGTCACTGCTCGGTTTGGTCACGCTGAAAGAAAAAATCGGCGACATCGACGATCACTATAAGACCTTTGTGCAGATAAACAAATCAGGAAAATGTCCGTTCTGCGGTATCAACGACCTGCTTGGCGAGTATCAAAGCAAACGCGATGCCTACGACCACTACTTGCCCAAGGCGCTCTATCCATTTAATTCCGTCAACTTCAAGAACCTGGTCCCAGCCTGTCACCAATGCAATAGTAGCTACAAGACCAGCAAAAATCCAGCCTATACATCGAAAGACCCAGCCGGTGCAGCTCAGCGCCGCGCAGTCTTTTATCCCTACACAGCAGTTCCCTATGCCATCGAACTGCAAGTGACCTTGCAACATCACGATATTGCGAACTTGAAGCCAGCGAACATCAATCTGCTATTCGGCCCCGCCACACTCGAAGAAAAAATCGATACCTGGAAGGACGTATACGGTATTGAAGAACGCTACAAAGCCAAGTTCTGCAGGGAAAACGACGGCCAGTACTGGCTGACGCAAGTACTGGATGAATGGCAGGAAGATGGCAGGCAACCAACCGATTTTCTGAAGACGTTGGCGCGGCAAACACAAAGCCAGCCTTACGCTGAATGCAACTTTCTCAAGAAAGCGTTTCTGGAAGCCTGCCAGCAGATTGGCGTTTTTTGAGGATTGTCTCCTGAGACAGGTAGACCAGATCCATCCCCATGCAGGACATCCGCAGGATGGAATTTTGGCGCACTTTTCCCACACCATTCGGTCAGGAGTTTGGTTGTAAAATACGGGATCGAACTGGCGATTCAAACCAGTACCGTGGTGGCTGATGAATTTGATGTTGCATATTTTTTAACCATCTGAAAACAGGCGCATTTACTATGGTTCACTACCATGACCGCCGTACATGGTTTCGTGGTGTCGCCACAGCACCACCATCACATCAATAAACACGGGCCTTCCAAGGCGGTTTTTTCAGCCGCCCATCATCTCACCCATCATAAATCAAAGTGCTTGATTGCTTCGGAATGATGCGGTTTCAAGGATGGTTTCGTGACTGTCACGACAATTCTTCATCCCTTGGGGATTTTCCGTCACAGTGACAAAAATCGTTTTATGGCACTGGTGGCAGAGGGTCGTTCCCAAATTCGTCCGGGTCGAACTCAACCTTGAAGGTAAGCAAAAACTCCAGTTCCTCATCCGAAAGAGGATCATCCAATTCAGGCAAGTCAATATCGATCAAGGTTGTTCTCCTCAAAAGTCCGTGGTCAACGCAACGGCAGTCATCAGGTCGACCCGCGGTTTAGCCCCAAGTTTCCCAAGCCGTGCCTGTGCCTCGGTCAAGGCTTTCCGGGCATCGGCCACTTCCCGCTGTGCCTTCTCCAGAGTCTTCTGGCGGTTCTTTGAGGATTGCGCCTTACCTTGGGTAGTCCGTGGTCCTGTGGAGCGTGTCCAAGGCTTCCATGAGCGAATCAAGGCAGATTGCCGGTCCTTTTGCTCCTGGGTCCACCGTCTCGCCATGATTGCCTCCGAAAAAAGTTCATTGATTTTGAAAACCGGCAAAAACTCCGGTCATATTCACGCGCCAGCCTCCCCCACACATGGTTTTTTGGGTGGCAGAAACTCATGAGTGATTCCGTACCGGCGGCAGAATTCGTGGATCACCTTCGATGTAATTTCACGCGATGCGCTCGGGTCATGGTCCAGAACAGACAAATCACGCTTCAACCGTTCCAGAAGGGTGGCGGTAGATGCGCTCGACTCATTCCCGATGCTGGCCGTTATCTCAGCCTGTTTCCGGTGGCGATAAAGCATGGTCCGGGTCCGTCCTGCCATCGGCTCCCCACTCTTGGCAGGTCTGCCAGGTCGTTTCGTGTCGTTTTCCATTCCCTCCCCCTATTTCGTCACAGTGACATAATCATAATATCGTCACCGTGACAGAATTGGAAGGGGTCACTCACGGAACCATGACGATGTCCTCCAGCGCCACCGCATCCGTGGCCTGCCAACTTTCCAAAACCCATGCGCGCGTTCGTGGTGGGGTCAGGTGTGCGCGGTATTGTGCGGTCCGCACGTTCGATCTCTACCATGGGTTTGGTGGTGGAATCCGACGAACCGGATTTTCTTCCGTCAGGTAAAACGAATTCACGACCAACTGCCAAGGCTTTCTTCCGCAACCGATCCAGTTGAAACCGGGGCAGATGCAATTCGTCGAGGATTTCGCTTCTGCCGGCCCCCATCCCAAGCAAGGCGATGACTTTACCGATCTGATCGTCCGATGAGGGGTCGGGTTCGTGACTGGTCGTCATGGATTTGGTCCGGTCGAGGCAGGTCCCGGTTGAGGTTCAGAGCGCGGGCGAGACTTCCCGACAACTCGCCTCTTGATACTGGGTACTGGCATAAATGCATTGTTTCCGTTAGACGGAACAGTGGATTCTTCAAAAATGCCCGTTTTCGTTCCGTTAGACGGAACAGTGGATGACTTCGCTATTCCGGGAGACGGAACGGCACTGTTCCGCGAGACGGAAGGCGCAACGCGTTTTTCAAAGGTCGGCATTGGATCGGATATGCGCCATTTTCCAGGTTGGTATGTTGCGCTGGTGACCTCCGTCAACCCGACATAGTTCGTGATTGGTAGCCACGTCAAAGCCCACAGGTCAGGACCCGCGTTTAGTCCGCCAAGTTTGGTTTTGATCGCCAAACCACTTTCAAGCAACTCGGCTTTTGCTCGTTGAACAACGTCTACGCTGGTCCATCCTCGCGCCTTCAGATACCCGGATGCCAGTTGCATCTTTCCGTTGTTGCTGCCGTTGTGCTGACGCAGGACCTCGATCAAGAGCGCCCTCGCCGGATGCGACAACCAACGGTATGCGTTCCCGTCCAATACGCAATACGGGAGCGCACAGTACCCCCCGGGACCCGTTTCGCGTGGTGGCTTTTTACGGGTACTCATTTAAGCCTCCGGGGAGTATTTCTTGTCAGGATGGGAAATACTCCGCCACGCGGTCAAAACATCAATCATGGAATCTTTTTCCACGGCCTCGATCCTCAAGGCGTGCTCCCACGCGTCTAGGTTGATAAAACTCCTGATGTGGGCCTCCACGCGACTGCGCAAAATTACTGGACTCAGGGCATCCACCTCCCAACATTTGCCCCCATATCGTTCGGCAAACCACTGGTGCCGTGGATCTTGTTTCTTCGTGTCGAGGTCGAATGACGGGAGTGTTGTGCCAGTCGCAATATCGTCGGCATCCAGAGCAACCCGTATAATTTCAGCATCCCCACCGTACCGGCCAATGCGTCCGGGCAGGTCGATTTCCGACATGTGCATCCCCGAGGGGTCGAAGTCGCCGCAGTAAAGGACAGTCAAAGGCTTATCATTCCCCGACGTTTCTTCTGCAATGCCGTGCAAGGCAGTCGCGGAACCGTACCCGTGCATCACTCGGAAGGTCACCCCGTATTCGCTCAGGACAGGTGCAAGCGTGCCGCGCAAGGTTCCTTTTTCGCTCCAGACTTCGACCCAGTTATCTTGGTCCGCCCAGATATTTTTCCGATAGCAACTCATCGCTGTTCTGATAACCCCCTCGGGGTCATCCCACATTGAAACTCGTTCAGCCTCCCTTGTTTCGTCCACGATCCATGCCCAGGGGATCAGTCCATTTTCCCGCGCATAGACCAACTGCATCCCCACTTTGGCCGTGTTGGCGCGTGACATGGAACTGATGATGCCGCCCACAAATAATTTGTAGCAGACAGCCCGTGTGCTGGCGGGTTGAATTTCGGTCAGTATTTCGTGCGCGGCCTCGATTATCGCAAGACTGGCTTTTGACTTTCCCCGGCCTCTGGTGGGGGCGTTCATACTTCACCTGCCAGGATTTTCCGTACCGTCCCTACCGACAACCCGCGACGCCCCAAAACCACTACAGGCGAAGGCAGGGTCCCGTTTTTGAATCTCCGGTGGATTGTGCAAGGCGATTTTCCCAAGACTTGAGCAATTGCAGGGATTCCGAGGAAGGCGTCAGTCGGCAATGCCGTAAAATTTTCAACCGATGGGGATACGCGTTGTGCCATGATTTTCTCCAAATAGCCCCGAAGTGAGGCATTGGAGACAAGCCTAACAAATCACTTTCACGGATTCGCTAACCCGTGAAACCCCTACTTTTTGAACTTGTTTCGCGTTTCTGCCGCAATGTTGCAAAAACGTTCCCAATTCATATTCAGATACTTGGGCGGCCCTTCGATATACTTGCCTACGTGGTTTTCTTTTACCGCAAAACCTTTAGGCGGGGTTTTTTTGACGGCTTCCCATAGATCAAAATTACTCATCTTTGGACATTTTTTCAAGAGTCGTTCAACGCTTTTTCGGATGGGGCTTCCAGTCCCCGGTTTTCGACCTTTGACGAACTTCGCGCCAATATCTGCATGGAATTTGTACTTTTGGTGCTGGCGTAAAGCAGTCCCCTTGATCGTCCGAACAACCTCTGCGGTCAGGGTGGGCTCGTGGGTCGCAGCATCACGGCAATCGTCCTCAAATTCTCCAGGATCGCCTACATGACCAGCCCATGAGCCAGGCTTGAATACCCCTCCTTGGTAGTGGAAAAACAGCGCCAGTTCCTGATCCGTAAAGTGAACGAGCGATTCCACCCACCCCCCCGCACGATAAAGGGCGCGCACCCACTCAGCAGTCTTTGGTGGAAAATTCGGATCAAACCCACCATCCACAAGGACGATGGGGATTAGGGTTGATCGCATTTCACTATTGGGGAAAAAGCCTTCCGGCTGGTTTATGACCTGAACCAACACCAGATCACCCCACCGGGCAAGCGAGGTCTTGATGACGGCTAAAGCCTGTTCCAGCGTCAGTTTTTTGGGCGTTTTACCGGACATTAGATTGACTGGACCCGGTCAAGTTGGCAATCACGAATACATTCTACGCGCCACCCTGCCGAGCACTGGGGGCATTTAACGTGACCATCACGCGAATACCGGTGCGCACTCATGCTTGCTTCCCTCGAATCGGAATCACCGCCCCTTCTGGCGCTGGTGCTTGGCAATATCGCGCCCATTCCTGCATCAGGTGCCGACGTTTCTCGAACAGATCACCGCGACGATATGCGGCCTCCACCTTGTTGGCGATGGTGTGCGCCAGCGCCATTTCTGCCACCTCTCTTGGGTAAGCGGTCTGCTCTGAACACCAATC
>NZ_DAHVHV010000054.1:0-13755 GCF_027317285.1 Ferrovum sp.
CCCACCCCACCACCAGGAAAAATCCGGGACGGTTGGGAGAGGCATATGTCTAAAGTTCAGTCGAGGGAAGAGACCTCCAACAATTTCAAACCAGTGGCGTTGATGTCCATCAACTCCCCCTGAAGACCGATGACCTTGATACATTCTGGTTCGGTCTCAATGATGGTTCTCAGTCGTTGCTCACTTTCCCGCAAGTCCTCTTCCGCACGTTGACGCCGGGTTTCACGGTCAAAACTGGTCAGGGCATAGTCTATGTCCAGTGCCATTTCAAGAAGGAGTGTCTGGATACTCTCGTCGAAAGCATGAGCGGTACCGGCATACAGGGCAAAGGTTCCTATGGGTTGGCCATTACAGTGCAAGGGAATTGCGGCACAGGCTGCCAAACCATACTGGGTAGCGGTTTCCTGCCAGGGAACGGTCATGGGATCCCGTTTGAAATCCTGGCACCAGACCGCGCGATTTTCCCGAAGAGCCGTACCCACGGGCCCACGCCCCGCGGGTTTGTCTGCTTCCACGGAGATGTAGAGCGTTTCCAGATAGTCCTGTCCGGCACCAAAAGACGCAACCGGGACGATCCGTTTCGTTGCGTCATCCAGTATGCCGATCCAGGCCATTTTCAAGCCGCCGAAATTGACGATATCACGGCATACTTGTGGGAAGAGTTCGGACTCACAGGTGCAACGCACGATGGCCTGATTGCATTGACTGAGTGCTGCGTAGAGTTGTGTGAGACGCTGTAATTTCACCTCTGCAGACTTGCGTTCGCTGATATCCCGCACCGTGGCCTGGATCAAACCATTGGGCCCGGGATTCATACGGGTCAGCAGGACATCCGCAAAAAACTCGGTTCCATCGGTTCGCTTATGCATCCATTCAAAAAAATGCGCCCCCTTGTCGAGGGCCAGTTCCATCATTTCTCGCGCTTTTTCATACGAACGGCGACCATCCGGCTGAAATTCCGGGGAAACGTCAGCGGGAGAGAGCGAAATGAATTCCGCTTCATCCGCGCACCTGAACAATGCGATGGCGGCTGGATTTCCACTGAGAAAGCCTTTGTCGATGTTCAGGGTCATGATGGCATCCCGTGAGGATTCAAACAGCCGCCGGAAGGCGGCTTCGCTCTCCCGCAGGGCTTCTTCCTCGTGCTCACGACTGATGGCGATGGATGCAATATGGGTGACGGTATCCATCAGACGGAGGTGTTCATGGGTTGGAAGTTCTGGTTTGGCGTTATACAGGGCCAGGGTGCCCAGCACGCGTTTTTTTGCATCGATGATGGGGGTGGACCAATAGGCGTGAACTCCATTTTTCAACGCAATATTTCTGTGGCCTTCCCAAGAGGGATCGACGGCGATGTTTTCGATGAAGACCGGTTCCCTGGGAAGGATCTCGGTGTCGCATGAACCTGCCTGTGAACGGCTGGGCTGTCCGTCCATGGCGGTGATCAGCGGAGAGGGCAGGGGGGAAGACGCACCATGGTAGACCTGCACCCCTTCCTGATCGAGCAATAAAATGGATCCTCGCACCCCCGGAGCCCGGGATTCGAGAAACTCAATCAAGGCGCACAAGGATTCCGACAAGGGAGCCCCCGTGGCCACCATTTCCAAAATTCTTTCGGTTTCATTGGGCAGCATGTCAGATCACGTTAAAATGTTTCATGGGCAAGGTTTCCCGGATTTTTGAATGATGACAGCAAATGTGCCAGAAAGCATCAAAACACTACAGAACCTGTTAAATAATCTGGAGGGATCCGCATGGGATTTTTTTCACACTTCATGGCCGCTGTCAGCGACCACAAGACCGACACCGAGTTGCCCGCCGATGCCCGGTTGATCGACGTACGGACTCATTCCGAGTTCATTTCGGGACATATCGAAGGGGCCATCAATCTTCCGCTGGACCGGTTCAATCATGACATTCATCAGGTCATCAAGGATAAAGGTACCCCTGTGATTCTGTACTGCCGCTCAGGCGCACGCTCGGGTCACGCCCTGTCTGTCATGCACCAACTGGGTTACACCCAGGTGTTCAATGGAGGCAGCGTGGGAAGTTTGGCCTTGCGCATGAAGAAGGAGGTCAAACGAGGCGTTTGAAGGCGCCAATGTCAGCGTTGGACGCGGCACCGATACCCCTTTCGAACTGCTGGGTGCGCCGTGGATCGACGCGAACTCGACTCGCCATTCCTTGGGATAGAACTGGCCAGCACCCTCCATCAACTTTATCCGGAACAGTTCCACACGAAGGAAGTCCTGAGCATGGTAGGATCCCCTTCGTGGGTGCAGGCGATTACCGACGGGAAAGACCCGAGATCCATCGCATCTCAATGGCTGGGAGGCCTCAGGGAATTTTCCGCATTGAGGAAAAGATTTCTGCTTTATTAGAAGGGGGTTCCCTTTCCAGCCAGATTGCGGGCCACGAAATCCCAATCGATCAAGGCCCAGAACGCTTCGATATAACGGGGGCGTTCATTGCGGTAATCGATGTAATAGGCATGCTCCCAGACATCGCAGGTCAGAAGCGGAATCTGATTCCATTGCAGAGGATTTTCGGCATCGTTGCTATTGCGAATGGCCAGTTTTCCATCTTCTGTCTTGACCAGCCAGGTCCATCCTGCACCAAACTTTGTGGCGGCAGCCGTTTTGAACTGCGTGGCAAATTGGTCGAAGGAGCCAAAATCCCTGTCGATGGCGGCAGCAAGTTCTCCGGCGGGTTTGTCACTTCCCTGAGGATTGAGTCCATACCAGTAAAAGTTGTGATTCCATACCTGGGCCGCATTGTTGAAAGTCGGCCCCGTGGTTTTTTTGACCAGGTCGGACAGGGACAAACCTTCGAATTCGGTTCCCTTGATCAGTTCATTGAGTTTGTTGACATAGGTTCGATGGTGCTTGCCGTGATGATATTCCAGAGTTTCCCTGGAAATATGAGGGGCGAGTGCATCCATGGCAAAGGGCAGGGTCATGAGTTCGTGTGACACTTGAATATCTCCAGGGTTGGTTCAGGATACCCGTAGCATACATCAATTTTAGAATGGGTATAGACATTGAGAATCCCAGACGTAAATCAGGCGTCTGATGCCTCTGTCATCACTTGAGCGAGGGCCTCTACCACACGCCCGAGGTTCTGTTCGTTGAGTGCGGCAATGCAGATTCGCCCTGAGTCCACGGCATAAATAGAGAAGTCCTGACGTAGGCGCCGGACCTGCGCCAGATCCAGTCCCGAGAAGGAAAACATTCCTTGTTGTTCGGCCACGAACCCGAAATCCTGATCCGGAACGGTTTCCCTGAGACGCGAAACCAGTGCCAGGCGCATGGATCGAATGCGATTGCGCATGGCACCCAACTCATCTTCCCAGAGTTGGCGCAGGTTGGAGTCCTCCAGTACCGTGGCCACGATGGAGGCCCCATGGGTGGGCGGGTTGGAATAGTTGGTGCGGATCACGCGTTTCAACTGTGACTGGACCCGCTGGGCTTCTTCCCGACTGGCACAAATCAGGGTCAAGGCACCCACCCGTTCCCCATAGAGCGAGAAGGATTTGGAAAAGGAATTGGCCACCAGGACGGGAATATCGAGTTCTGAAAAATGTCGGACGCTGGCCGCATCCTCCTCCGTCCCCCGGGAAAATCCCTGATAGGCCAGATCAAGAAAGGGGGTCAGTCCGCGCTCGACCACCACGGCACGAATGGCTTGCCACTGCGCCGCGTTCAAATCCACGCCGCTGGGATTGTGACAACAGGCGTGAAGAACGACGATGGTGCCGCGTGGCGCACCCTCCAGAGCGTTCAGCAGTCTGGGAAAATCCACACCGTGGGTTTCCGGATCGTAATAAGGGTAAGATTTGACGGTGAATCCCGCAGCCTCGAAAAGTGCGCGATGATTCTCCCAACTGGGGTCGGAAATCCAGACTTCGGCGGCGGGATGAAACCAGCGCAGAAAATCGGCCCCCAGTTTGAGACCTCCCGTTCCCCCCAGAGACTGGACGGTAACCAGGCGACCTTCCCGGAGGACGGGCGAGTTCTCTCCAAAGACGAGGGTCTGGACCTGCCGGACATAACGCCCCAACCCCTCGATGGGCAAATAACCACGGGCGGATTTGAGGGTATTGAGCCGGTCTTCCGCCAATGCGACCGAATGCAGGAGGGGCAGTTTTCCTTGCTCATCCGTATAGACGCCTACCCCCAGATTGACCTTGTGCGGGTTGGAATCCATCTGGAAGGCCTCAGTCACGCCCAGAATGGGGTCTTTGGGAGCCAACGGAAGATGCGTCAGAAAAGAAGGAGCGGTCATGATGACAAGAGAAGAAATTAAAGGATGCATTGTAGAGGTTTTTTGCTAACCGGGGGTACAATGCCACACTCGGGGTGGTCTGGGATCCATGCCCTTGTCTTTCAGGAATTGCCAGTGCTCGTCACTTTTGAAAACAGCCCCTTTCGTCTGGTTCAACCCTTTGTCCCTGCCGGGGATCAACCCAAGGCCATCGCACAACTGACCGAGGGCGTGAATCTCGGGTTGCAATATCAAACCCTGCTGGGGGTAACCGGATCAGGCAAGACCTATACCATGGCTCAAGTCATTGCCCGCCTGGGGCGTCCTGCTCTGGTTCTGGCGCACAACAAGACCCTGGCCGCCCAACTCTATTCGGAATTTCGCGAGTTTTTTCCTGAAAACGCGGTGGAATACTTCGTTTCCTATTATGACTATTACCAACCGGAAGCATATGTTCCGGCACGGGATCTCTACATCGAGAAAGATTCCAGCATCAATGAAGCCATCGAACAAATGCGCCTGTCTGCAACCAAGTCCCTGCTGGAGCGCCCCGATTGCATCATCGTGGCCTCCGTTTCCTCCATTTATGGGATCGGTGATCTGGCCGACTACCATAAGATGGTTTTACACCTGAAGGAAGGGGAGAAAATCGATCAGCGTGCCATTGTGGGGCGTCTCGCCGTCATGCAGTACACGCGTAATGAGGTGGAATTCAAGCGCGGGGTATTTCGGGTGCGGGGAGACGTCATCGATGTGTATCCTGCAGAACACAGCGAATCAGCCCTGCGTATCACGCTGTTCGACGACGAGGTGGAACGGCTGACACTCTTCGATCCGCTCACCGGACGTCTGCAGAAACGCCTGGGGCGTTTCACCGTGTTTCCCTCCAGCCACTACGTGACCCCCCGTGATACTGTGGTACGGGCCATTGAAACCATCAAGATCGAGTTGAAGGAACGGATCGATTTTTATGCCCGGGAACAACGCCTGGTGGAATTACAGCGCATCGAGCAACGGACCCGTTTCGATCTGGAGTTGTTGAATACCCTTGGTTTCTGCAAAGGCATCGAAAATTACTCGCGGCATCTGTCGAGACGTCCGGCAGGTTCTCCTCCCCCGACCTTGATCGAATATCTCCCTTCTCATGCCTTGCTCTTCATCGATGAATCCCATACCACCCTGCCGCAGGTCGGTGGAATGTATAAGGGAGACCGGGCACGCAAGGAAAATCTGGTCAATTATGGCTTTCGTCTGCCCTCTGCCCTGGATAATCGGCCCTTGCGGTTTGACGAATTCGAGAGCCTCATGCCCCAGACCATCTTTGTGTCGGCCACGCCAGGCGCCTATGAGCAAAAACATTCGGGGCAGGTGGTCGAGCAAATCATCCGCCCCACCGGCCTGGTGGACCCACCCGTGGAAATCCGTCCAGCCCTGTCTCAAGTGGATGATCTGCTGGGTGAAATTCGCATCTCTGCGGAACGCCAGCAGCGTGTTCTGGTCACCACCCTGACCAAGCGCATGGCAGAAACCCTGACCGAATTCCTGCATGAGCAGGGCATTCGTGTTCGCTACCTGCATTCGGACATCGACACCGTGGAACGTGTGGAGATCATCCGCGACCTGCGTCAGGGAAAATTTGATGTACTGGTGGGAATCAACCTGTTGCGCGAAGGACTGGACATTCCGGAAGTGGCCCTGGTGGCCATTCTGGATGCAGACAAGGAAGGATTTCTGCGTTCGGAACGCTCCCTGATTCAAACCATCGGACGGGCTGCCCGGCACCTCGAAGGGCGAGCCATTCTCTATGCCGATCGAACCACGGATTCCATGCGGCGTGCCCTGGATGAAATGGCGCGCCGACGCAGTTTGCAGCAGGCGCACAATCAGGCGCAGGGCATTATTCCGCGCGGCGTGGCCAAACCCATCGTGGATCTTCTGGAAGGCCTCTACACGGAAATTGAGATGTCGCCCCCTCTGAAAGTGGCAGAACCGGAAAGAGGCAGCGAAGCCATGACGGAAAAACAGCGTCAGGCCTTGCTTCAGCGCCTGGAAAAAGAGATGCACGGTGCTGCCAGCCAACTGGAATTCGAAAAAGCGGCAGCTCTGCGCGATCAGATCAAGAAACTGCAGATGCTGTGGCTGGCGCTGGGTTAGGCCAGGATTTTTCCGGGGTTGAGCAGGCCCTGGGGGTCCAGAAGCATTTTTAGTTTTTTCATCAGGTCGAGGGCCACGGGGTCTTTGTAATGGACCAATTCCTGTACCTTCAACTGACCAATTCCGTGCTCTGCGCTGATACTTCCATTGAGTGTGCTGACCACATCGTGCACGATCCGGTTGACGGCCGGCGTTTGGGGAATCAGGGTACGATTGCGTTCGGGATCCGCAAAAGACAGGTTGTAATGCAGGTTGCCATCCCCCACATGACCGAAACACACCACCCGAATGCCGGGGAAAGCCGCTTCGAGATTCTTTCCGGCGCACTCGATGAATTCGGGGATCCGACTGACGGGGACACTGATGTCGTGTTTGATACTGATTCCTTCCCGTTTCTGTGCTTCGGAGATTCGTTCCCGCAAAGCCCAGAGGGCCTGGGCTTCGGCCAGACTCTGTGCCAGCACGGCATTATCCAGCAGACCTTCTTCCAGCGCCAGGACCAGGGCCTTTTCCAGTAACCCTTGCAGGGGGGCCAGGGCATCAAATTCTTCCAGTTCGATCAGAACCGACCAGGCGGGGAGAGGATCGAGGGGAGCCTGGAACTGGGGAATATGGTGCAAAACCAGGGACAGTGCGGAATGAGAGATGAGTTCGAAAGCCGAAATCCGGTCTCCACATTGGGCACGCAGAAAACGCAACAGGCCAACGGCCAGCGCGGGTGAAGGCACGGACAGCCAAGCCGTCACCCTCTGGCGGGGAAGGGGATAGAGACGCAGGACAGCACGCGTAATGATGCCCAGCGTTCCTTCTGCCCCGATGAAACATTGTTTGAGGTCGTATCCGGTATTGTCCTTGCGGAGTCCCTTCAACCCATTCCAGCAACGCCCATCCGCCAGGACCACTTCCAGACCAAGAACCTGGGAACGCATATTGCCATAGCGCAGAACCGCCGTTCCCCCCGCATTGGTGGAAATCACCCCCCCGATCTGGGCGCTTCCTTCGGAGGCCAGACTGAGAGGAAAGAGAAAACCCGCCGCCTCTGCATGTTTTTGAACCTGGGCGAGGACTGCACCGGCCTCACAGACCAAGGTCGCATTTTCCGCATCCAGTTCCAGAATCCGGTTCATGCGGGACAAACTGAGAATGATTTCCGGATGGCCAACACGGGGCGTGGCCGCACCACATTGGCTGGTATTCCCTCCTTGCGGAACGAGGGGGACGCCCGCGTTGGCACAGGCCTTGATCACATCGATGACTTGCGCCGTGGAGGCCGGTTGAACCACCCAGGGTGCGGTTCCCTGATAGCGTCCACGCCAGTCCGTATTATGGGCGGCGACGGCCAGAGGATCGGTCAGGAGTCCCGATTCCCCCAACCGTGCACGCAAGTCCGCATAAAGTGCCGAATGAACCAAACTCAATCTTCCTTCCGAGGTAGAGGGGGAGTTTCCGTGAGCAAGGACCGGACTTCCTCCTCCCACACGGTGGCGGCAGCATCACTGGGTGCACGCCAATCTCCGCGCGGCGAGAGCGACCCGCCGGACCCGATCTTGGGACCGTTGGCCAGACAGGAACGTTTGAATTGGCTGCCCTGAAAGAAACGGGTGACAAAGACTCCCAACCAGTGACGGATTTCGGCAAAGGAATAGGGGGTTTCCCCCTGTCCCCAAGTACACCAGGCCATGTAAGCCAGTCGGCGAGGAGGGGAACCGAAACGCAGCGTGTGGTACAGGAAAAAATCCTGCAATTCGTAGGGCCCTACGGTAGTCTCGCTACGCTGCATCTGTCCCGCCTGGGCAGGGATCAGTTCGGGTGAGATGTCCAGAGCCAATACTTCCTCCAGCAGGGGACCCAGCGCCGGGGTCAACAGCGCGCGTTCCCGGGCCCAGCGCAATAAATGCTGGATCAGGGTTTTGGGAACGCTGGCATTGACGTGGTAATGCGCCATGTGGTCTCCCACCCCATAGGTAGACCAACCCAGCGCCAATTCACTCAGGTCGCTGGTTCCCACCACCAGCCCGCCATGATGGTTGGCCAAACGAAAAAGATGGCTGGTCCGTTCGCCCGCTTGTACATTCTCGAAAGTGATGTCATAACGCGCTTCTCCCCGCGCATAGGGGTGATCGAGATCTTTCAACATCTGCAGGCAACTGGGTCGAATGTCGATTTCCTCTGCCGTGATCCCCAACACATTCATGAGACGGTGGGCCAGCGCCAGGGAAGCAGAGCCGGTGGCAAAGCCCGGCAGGGTATAGGCCCGCAGAGACTGACGGGGCAGTTCCAGTTGGTCCAGTGCGGCACAGCACACCAGCAGGGCGTGGGTTGAGTCCAGCCCGCCGGAAACGCCCAAGACCAGGGTTTTCAAACCAGTGGCCCGCAAACGGGTGGCCAGCCCCTGAACCTGGATGTGAAAGACTTCGGCACAGCGTTCATCCCGTTGGTCAGAGGCGCCGGGAACGTAGGGGAAGCGGGTTGGAACGGGGTGTACCGTGAGGCAGGGGCGGGGGCCTTTCAGCGGGGCCAGGTGCACGGTATCGAAGGTTTCGAGTTCCTTTTGGTGATGGGAACAGGCCTGGGCAAAGGTATTCTGGCGCATCCGTTCCTGGTGCAGACGCAACAGGTCCAGATCGGCAGTGATCAACTGATCCGTGGGCGTATAGCGGATACTTTCGGCCAGTATGTTCCCGTAGTCCACGATCAGACCGTGACCGTCCCAGGCCAGATCGGTGGTGGATTCTCCACACCCCGCCGCACTGTACAGGTATGCGCTCAGACAGCGGGCAGATTGGTTGGACACCAGTTGACGCCGGTAGTCGGCCTTACCCACCGTGGCATTGGAGGCCGAAGCATTGAGTTGGACCGTGGCACCGGCCAGCGCTGCCAGACTGGAGGGAGGAATGGGAACCCACAAGTCCTCGCAAATTTCCACCGCCAACGTCGCCAGAGGTTGATCCTCACACTGAAAAAGCAAACGGGGGCCAAAAGGAACGGGCGGATGGGACTTCCATTCCAGCCACTCGGTACGGATCGAGAGCGCAGGCGTGAACTGACGGGCCTCATAAAACTCCCGATAATTTGGCAGATAGGATTTGGGGACAATGCCGTGAATCGTCCCTCCTCCGATCAATGCCGCACAATTGAACAGATGACTGCGGTGGCGCAGAGGGAAACCCACCAGTGCAAACACCGGCAATTTCTCGCTGGCCTGGCGCACCTGCTCCAGCGCCTGGAGCGCGGATCTGAGCAAAGCCTCCTGATGAAACAAGTCGTCACAGGAATAGCCGGTCAGGCCCAGTTCTGGAAACACCACGATCCGTGCCCCCTGCGCCACGGCCCGGGACATGAGCGCCACGGTCCGCTGGGCATTGTCCAGGGGACGTGCCAGAGCCACGGTGGGGATGGCCACGGCTACCCTCAGATAATCCTGAGCGTGAAGGTCAAAAAAAGGGGGAATCGCACGCATCCTTTCAGTGTACCCCATCCTGCTGGGTTTGTTGCACAGGAGGTTCACCACTATCCCAGCCCCCTCCGAGTGCCGCAATGAGTTGGGCGGCGGCCACGAAGGCTCGTCCGCGCAGGGTGACTTCGCTGACTTGCCCGGTGAGCAAGGCAGTTTGAGTGATGACGACATTGAGATAATCCACGGTCCCTGAGCGGTATTGCTGGTCCGTCAGAACGACGGTACGCGCAGCTGCCTTGACCGCACGTTGTTGCACCACGATTTCCCGGGTCAGAATTTCCTCTGCCGCCAGATTGTCCTCGACATTCTGGAAGGCGGTCAGGACGACTTGGCGGTAGTTGGCCACGGCCTGATCAAAACCGGCACGGGCCTGATCCAGGTTGGCCAGGCGCAGTCCGGCGTCATACAGGGGCTGAAAAAGTTGAGGGCCGATCGACCAGTTTTGATTGGGCAGCGCAAAGAGGTTACTGTAAGCAGCATTCTGATACCCGTAATTCCCGGACAAGGTCAGACTGGGATAAAAGGCTGCCTGAGCCACGCCGATATTGGCACTGGCAGAGGCGGCCTGACGTTCGGCCACGGCGATGTCCGGACGGCGCTCCAATAGAACCGACGGAATGGTCAAAGGGGGTTTGGGATAGCCATCGCCCAGCGGCAGTGAAGGAAGCCTGAACTCTGAAGGAACTTTTCCTATCAACACGGCAATGGCGTGTTCCATCTGACTGCGCTGAACTTCCACGTCGATAAGTTGAGCCCTGGCCGTTTCCAGTTGATTTTCGGCGAGAAGAACATCCGTATCCGCAGCCACCCCGAATTTTTTACGGTTGAGGGTCAGATCCAGAGATTTCTGATAAGCCTTGACCGCCTCTGTCAGGAGGGCCGATTCGGCATCATCGGTGCGTAGTTGGAAATAGTCCACCGCCAACAGACTTTGCAAACTCAGCAACGTAGCGGCCACCTGGTTGGCATCGGCCTGCGCAGAGGCCTGGTTGGCTTCGATGCTCCGCCGCACCGAGCCCCACAGATCCGGTACCCAGTTGGCTTGCAGGGCCGCCATGTCGTTGTTGTAAATCAAACCATTGCCCAGAACCACCCCATTGGCCGAAGCCCGGTTACGGGATTCGGCTGCAAACAGGCCCAGCGTGGGAAACAACCCGGCTTGAGTACTGCGCACCAATGCCTGGGACTGGCGCCAGGCCGCTTCCTGTTGGGCCACCGTCTGGTTGGCCTGGGCTACCTGAACCTCCAGTTGATCCAGAGTGGCGTCCTGAAACAGGGTCCACCAGCGCGCAGGAATGGGCGTCCCCTGCGTGGAGGCGACTTTCCAGCCCGCTGGCACCCGGAAACTACTGGCCGTGGGCGAGGTGGGTTTGACGTAATCGGGACCCACTTCGCACCCGGACAGTACCAGGATCAAAAAGGGAGCCAAGGAAGGCAGCGGCCAGAACCATCGATATGTATTTCTCATACCTCACTCGCGGCGGAATTGACCGGGATGACGCGTTTCCAGGCAAAACGTTTTCCCCAGCGCTGGCGAAAACGATCCAGATACAGGTAGACCACAGGAGTGGTATACAGGGTCAGTAACTGACTCAAGGCCAACCCGCCCAGAATGGCCACCCCCAGGGGTCGACGTAATTCTCCACCGCTTCCCCAGTCGAGGGCAAGAGGTAGAGCACCGAACATGGCGGCCAGAGTGGTCATCAGAATGGGACGAAACCGTTTGACGCATGCCTTCAGGATGGCGTCTTCCGGAGACAGTCCTTCGTTCCGTTCGGCCTGCAGGGCGAAGTCGATCATCAGGATGGCATTTTTCTTGACGATTCCGATCAGCAGGATGACACCGATCAGGGTCATCAGGTTGAACTCCTGCCCCGTGATCAGCAAAGCCACGACCACGCCGACTCCGGCAGAGGGCAGGGTGGAAAGGATGGTCAGGGGGTGAATCAAACTTTCATAGAGAATTCCCAGCACGATATAGACCACCACCAGTGCGCCCAGGATCAGAAGGGGCTCATTGGACAGGGAGTCCTTGAATACTTTGGCGGTTCCTTCAAAAGAACCCTGAATGGAAGGCGGAACGCCCAACTGCTTGAAAGTCTGATGGATGGCATCCGTGGCTTGACCAAGGGAAACCCCGGGAGGAAGATTGAAGGTGATGGTGGTGGCAGGAAATTGTCCCTGATGATTGACGGTCAGGGAATCATTGCCCGGACGAATCTTGACGATGGCTGCCAACGGCACCATGGCACCGTCCGCAGCGTAGATATAGGTTTGTTCGAGCATGGCAGGGGATTGCCAAAAGGGGGGGGCCGCCTCCATCACCACCCGGTATTGGTTGAGCGGGTTGTAGATGGTCGAAATGATCCGCTGTCCATAGAGGTCATTGAGGACCTGATCCAGCGAACGCGGATCAACCCCCATTCGGGCCGCCGTATCCCGGTCGATTTCGAGCCAGGCTTCCAGACCCAATTCCTGCTGGTCACTGTTGACATCAGCCAATTCGGGTAATTTGGCCAATGCAATGCGGATCCGTCGTGACCATGTCCGTAATTCCTCCAGATGATTGCCTTGAAGAGTGTACTGATACTGGGCATTGCTCACGCGTCCACCAAAGCGCAGATCCTGGATGGGTTGAAAGTAGAGGCTGGCCCCGGTCACCGCCTTCAATCTGGTGCGCAGGCGGGCAATGACTTCATCTGAGGTGGCATGGCGTACCCCTTCCGGCTTCAGAACCACGAAAACGTTACCGGCATTGCGCGCTTCGCCTCCGGTAAAACCGATGACATCCTGGGCATCCGGATCACTTTTGCAGATCCGGATGAAGCGTGTCATTTTGTCGCGCATGGCCTGAAAGGAAATATTTTGATCGGCCTGAACCCGGCCGATCAGGCGCCCCGTATCCTGTTGCGGCATGAACCCCTTGGGGACAATGGAAAAGAGATAAAAATTCAGACCAATGGTCAGGAACAACAAAAACAGAACCAGACGTTTATGGTGAAGTGCGGTATCCAGAGTACGTTGATACCCTTTTTCGAGGCGCTGGAACAGCCAGACTCCCCACTGTAAACGACGCTGCCAGGAGGAAGAGGGGGCTTTTGCCCGTTGCAACCAGCGGCCGCACAGCATGGGTGTGGTGGTAAGCGAGACCACCAGTGAGACCAACACGGCCGTGGACAGAACCACGGCAAATTCACGAAACATGCGTCCCACCAAACCGCCCATCAGGAGCAGGGGGATGAATACGGCCACCAGGGAAACACTCATGGACACAACGGTAAAGGCCACTTCCCTGGCACCGATCAGAGCGGCCTGCAGGGGAGGAAGTCCACGCTCGATATGGCGGGTGATATTCTCCAGCATGACGATGGCGTCATCCACCACAAACCCCGTGGCGACTGTCAGGGCCATGAGAGAAAGATTATCCAGGCTGTAGTGTCCCAGATAGAGGATACCAAAGGTTCCGATCAGGGAAACCGGAATGGCGATACTGGGTATGAGCGCCGCACGTACCTCCCCCAGAAACAGGAATACCACCAGAATCACCAGTACCGTGGCAATCACCAGAGAACGTTCCACGTCATGTAACGAGGCGCGGATGGATGGAGTTCGATCCATGACCACCTTGAGATCGATGGAAGTCGGGATGGAGGCTTGCAGGCGCGGCAGGATGGCGCGAATACGATCCACCGTTTCGATGATGTTGGCACTGGGTTGACGACTGACGATGAGCAGGATGGCACGTTGCCCGTTGGCCAGCCCGAGCGTGCGCAGATCCTGAACGCTGTCCTCCACTTCGGCAATGTCCTGTAAACGGATCGGATTTCCATGGCGATAGGCCAGAATGAGGGGACGATATTCTTTGGCCGTCTTTGCCTGAT
>NZ_DAHVHV010000055.1:0-13417 GCF_027317285.1 Ferrovum sp.
CACAGGGGACTTGCCGGGCTTGTCCAACAAACGGTTCAGATCGTGGCTTGCGCACGATCTAACCTTGTTCGTTAAATGAGATCAAAAATTGGTTTAATGGGTTATGGGCAAAAGCAGTAAAAATTGAAAAAGACGATCTGACCATGGCTGAGGAACAGTGGAAACAGCGCAGAAGTGATCGTGTGAATATATCTGGCAAAGATGGGTTGCTTAATCAGCCACGATCCGCTTTGCTGGACAAATCTGCTTATGTTGTGATGTTTACCTCATGGGCATCTAAGGAAGCTGAAGTCACTTTCGAAGACCTGAAATCCGAGAAAAAAAATCAAATTTCAACCACGAAGTTAGATTTTTTTGAGAATTTTGATAATTTTGATAACATCCCTGATGACGCCCCATTTATAGCCGTGTATTTCGGCAAAAGAAGTGCGGTTAAAGTCACGGGACCCTACGAGCGTATTTCCAGTCTTGATAGGAAAATTTCGTATCCAAATAAAAAAGAAAAAGGCACATTACAAATTGTGAGAAAAGTAGATCTAATTCTTGGTTACAGTCTTGATTCACGTACAAAAAAGGTTATTGAAAATCACCTTAAAACACTTAAAGATGAATTTAGTAGTAAATTAAAAGATGGCACCGTGATTAAGTGGGCAGATGCTTTTGCTACCGATAGACAACAGTAAATAAAACTGCAACCTGGATACCCTTAGCGATTCGTATAAAGAGATGGCTGAAATCTTGAAAGGCAAGCTCGCCACACTTAGGGAATCTGCATTGTCGCTAGATATTGAAACTTGGGAGCAGGAATTTTTGAAAGGCTGCGAGGCCAGCGAAAGCGAGTTAACAAAAGATTGGAAGACCAATTGGCTTCAAAAATGTAACGGGAAAAAGCTCTTGCAATGCATTTGCGACAAGTATTCAATCAGTCGCGATAGAAAGGAGATTAAGAAGGAAATTATGCGTCGTATTCGTAGTCAACAGACACCCGAATGGCAAAGCGTGGATGCTCTATTGAGAGCAGCGATGGAGCAAGAGGGGCACGTATAGATCGAGGGGCTTTCGAAGCCTACAGCCACCTTGAGGGAATGGGGTTACTGGTTTTGTTCAGAACGTAGTAATGTAAGTCATCACCATTATGAACCTGAACGCCGGCGACCCTTCTACGGTGTTTCCATGTTTGAGGATGGGGGTGATTCCAAGCCATGGGCATGCCCAAGTTTTTCTGCCCATGGGGGGGTAGGATTTTTTAAGTTCTGAAGGATGCAGTTCAAGTCCAGTTCTCCACTGAGCAGTCAGCGCTGAACGGTTTGTCATATCGAATGATTCAATCAGCAACTGGGATTTTGCAAGACCCAATAATCTGAACCACTGTAGGTACAGTTTGGCCATCTCAGGGTGAGCAGGGTCTGTAAATAAAATCCCCGAAAAGTCAGCCCGAGCATGGTTGGCGTAATGTTCCAGAATTTGCATGGTTAGATCTCGGTGATCCTTGAGAACCTGGCACATCATTGGCTCCAACACCCGCAAAAATTCCAGATCTCTCTTTTCCCTTGGTCGGATTGGACAGGAAATCCGTTGCGTCATACCTGGCTGACGCTTGTCAGGGGTCCATGACATAAAGCGGTGTCTGAATTCCTTCCCTGTGGCAGATATTTTCATCTGGGAAAGGTCGCGAGCCTTCACCAGATAATTATTGAAATCTTGTGGGGTGACATCGAGCTTTGTTACCAGTTTTTCCACAGGAATTGCTTCGGTGTCATGGCGCAACAAGGCATTCCAGGTCAGATCCAGCTTGCTCTCCACGGGCCGTACATCCAGCGTTTCCCTTGTAAGATGGGGGTTGGATGATTTACAGGTGGGAAGCTTAGGTTGGGAGGACTTTAAAAGTTTTGATACCCACGAATGGAATCCATTGCTTTCAGTTCGATTACGAATTGCAGTGGACCAGGGTTTGCCGGAAGCATTGACGATCGTTGATTTTGTCGGAGCAATACTGGGATGCATCAGTTCTGCAGCGAGACAAAGATCCAATACATGAACATAATGCTCCATACTAATATCTGGCCCGGAGTGCCCGAGCAGACTCGCCACCGCCCAAGGATCTCGCCGCGAGATTCTGTCGTGATTGTACAAAGTGCCTCTGAAGTTGTACGAAAACATGCTTTCAGGTGTAAGGGATTTGAACGAATCCGGTGGGGACGATGGCTCTTGAACATAAAGCCGAAAAAAATCCTTTGGTAATAAGCTACCCAGAGAAGCGTTACCCGAGCTGTTTTTTGCCAATAGTAAAACCAACCGACTTGCAAAGGAATGCCGCAGGTGATGGAAACGAATACTCGGATCTCCTGTCCCCTCTCGCAGGGTTGTATGCATTTCCTCGATGAATTTATCTGCCTCCAAACTTTTCTGGTTTTTAAGGGGAAGGGCAAATAAAAATCTGCTGTAAGGATCAGATTTTTCCTGCTTTTCTCTGGATGTTTTCCAACTCCTGAGCATGTTTAGATCGCCCGACGGCAAAAGGGCTTGTATAGGCAACTTTCGTGTGGCACTCGGGCTTTTCAGGCGTCTTGAGGCGTTCGGTCGGATAATGAGTTCTGCGGGATTGTGGGTATGTACATCTGCAAGTTCTAACATCAATACTTCGCTACGGCGCAATCCACAACGATACGCCAAGGTCAAAACTAACCAATGAATGGTCGCCAGATCCTTTTCCATGTCGGAATTTAACAAAATTTTTCGTCGCGCTTTGAGAAACTCGTATTCTGAAAGGATGTTGGCATCCACAGGAACCAGCCCAACCGTCGTGCCCAACACATCCTCTTCCAATGCTGGCACGCCCCGGTCGGCTTCCAAATACCTCTGAAATTCCCGCAAGATCCGTATGACTTTTCTGCGCAGGCCAATGGATTCAGCATCACTCAATACTTCTTCATAAAGGCTGGACCAGGACATCGAGTCAAATTCCCTGACCGATTCCATACCCAACAATCCTCCCAACCGTCTCGACACACCAATTACATAGTCGCGCATCGAAGACAGTGCAAACCGATATGACTGACCATTTTTTGCGTGCAATATGTACAGTGAAAAACCGGCAAACAGTTCGCCCGGATATCCGGGAGCAAAAACTTCATGGTTGGCAGCCAGAAGATCCTTGACCTGGTTGATCACGACCGCCCGATCATTACCTTTTAGATTGCGACGAAGTAGTTGGAGCCAACGCGATTCGATCTCTTCCTGCTCACCGACATCCGGCAATTCAAGTCGATCGACAGTGTCCGAAGTCTGCGTTGATCTGGTTTCAGCGACATTTTTCGGGGTAAGGCCGTGCAATCTACGCCAGACATCAGGTTTAAGCGAATGAGACACGAATTTTCTTGCGGCATAGTTGACCAGAAAAATCGGAATCCTGGTTTCCAAGTCCAGCTTAGTCAAGGCCAACAGTTGTGCCAGCGATCCGGGTAACTGGCCGCTTGATACGCCCGCATCCCGCAAACAGGCCTTGATACATCTCCAGAGATGTTCTCTCAGATTGCTTTTTTTGTCCTTCTGTAGCACATCAAAGGGAATGACTTGCCGAACGGAATCGCGTTGTATCCGTATGAGAAGAACCGAGGTAAGTGCATCCGGAAACCAACGCCTGAATTCGGAATTCTCCTGGTTTTTATAACTTAAAGAAAACTCCACATAAACGCGCCCGCCCGCGGAGTGCAGTACGGGTGCATCAGAAGACAGCATCCGAATCAGGCTTTCAAGAATACTGCTGTGGATGAGCCCCCCATGCACTATGGCGGATAACAGTAACCGTCCTACCAGAATTTTGTGGTGTGGGGGGTCATTGTTAGGGCTTTCTCCCTCGCCGGGCTTTCGTTCGGAAGTTTTGGTGGTGTCACGAAGCGCGTTGGCAAGCAGAGTCCGGAAATTTGATACATCCTCAAGGTGAGCCAGATCGGCCTTGGCAAAAGGATTGGCCTCCCCTTTGGCAATCATTGGTATCGGGGGTGGACAAAGTTTGATCGAAGATTGGGCGTTATTGAAATCAACCAACTTTCCCAACAAATGCATCACATTGACGGCCTGAACCATGGGTTGGAATCGAGCCATCAAATCTGCTGTGAGACGAGTCATGTCGTCTCGTGCTGGCATCTCGGTGATCTCCTTCCCCGACAGAAATCGTGAGTACGGGCACTTCTCACGATTATTCAGCCATTTCTTTAGTCGCAGACGAAGGTCTATCTGTTTCTGCGGCAACTGCAGGTCACCATTCCAGATTTGATTCTGCAACTGTGGGTCAAGTTGGAAACGGATGGGATGATTCATCGGGACAACTTGCTACGGATGACACGGTTTAACCCGATCTGCTTGTGAAGCGCTGGCAAGTATTTCTTCAGTTCGACAAGGTAGGAGCCAAAATTGAAACTGGAAAAACAACCATGTGGTTCTTCCCCCTGATACCAATGCCCCATCAGGGAATCAACCACCTCTGCAGTACAACCACGCTCTATCAATTCCGTCCGCAAAAATCGACGGTGGGTATTCGCTCGAACATTCAAATATCCCATCAGCAAAGGTTCGATCGATTTTGGTCTAACCCACTGTGGCCTGTTTTCTTCGTCCAGGAAAAAACAAGGTTCATTTGCTACATCTTCAGACCAAGCCCCCAGATGTGTTCGGACCGCTAACAAATGATTTTCATAAATCTCCATCTGCCTGATCAACTTCTCCGGTAACCAGACCAGACGGGTTTTAGATAAGGAGCCATCGTCTTTGTCTGCCAATTTGGCCAGCCCAGTTTTTCGATCAACTTCTTTGAGAGAAAGAAATGGCGTCTTGATTGCGCGGCAACTGGTGGAATAGGCAAAGAACTGGACCACATACAGGGTGAAAAGGTTGTGAAACCGAATAAACCCACTCTGGTCCGTATATTCCCTTGCGGCCTGAATATCTGAAACCAGACCAGCAAACATCTGTTTGACGGCTACAACTGTGGGACAGAGCCTTGCTCCCACTGCTTCGTCGATCGAAGATAAATCAGGTGTCCACATGGTCTGTTTCTTATAGTCCAACCCGGCAGCCTTACGAACGCGATCGTTGCGGGGAATGACGGAGTCGAGATAAATTTTTTTGAGGTACTGGATTTTGGGACTGGTATAAAACAAACGAACTCTGGCCAAGGGATGATCCGTGGCTGTAGTACAACTCGCAATCACTGGATCCCCTGTAAATTGATAGACCTGATGCCACAGGGTTTTGGCAATTCTGCCGGGTGACAAGCGTCCGTCAGGAAATTGGCCTTTAAGCCATTTCTTGGCTTGTTTATGAAGTTCATCCGAAGGAGTCTTGAACAGTTTTTGTCCATGGGCGTGGTTTTTACGCGCCTGGGTAATTCTCTCCACCGTTTTGAAGAGTCCAGGTATGGTGGGCAAAAACACCTGCTTTGCCAACGGCCTGAGTTGTTGAGGGGTACCAATGCAATCACTCTGGTACTCCGGCGTCATCGCCCTGAGAACCCAACAGCATTGCCTCTGACTCGTATCCAAGTAAATACCCAGCCCCAGCACAGGGGGTTGAGCAAGATCGCTGCGCCAGACGATGGTTTGCAATGCTCGCTCCACATCACTTCCCGACCAGAGCATGATAACCAACAAAAATAGCGTCTCAAGTTCTTTTTGTGCCGCGTTTCCCCATTGCTGACTTAATAGTCGACCGGTCTCAATTTTGATTATTGTTCGAAGTTTGGCTATTTCATCGACCGTCAAACCCTCGTAGCTCCATGGGATCAATTGGTTGGCTTTTTTCAGGTGTCTTGCTTTTGCCAGAGCGACACGAGCCTGTGCCCCCAGATCAATTTTCCCCTCGTCACACGGAAAGTGGTTGAGAATGGCGATTTCATCCTGTTCACTTTCGTCAGGAGCAATATCGCTTTCCAGTTCTTCAATCTGCTTCCTTTTGCGCAAAATTTTGCTGGAAACAATATCCACCGATCCCCATTTAAATGCTGGATCTTCACCCTCATCCAAAGTTCTAGGCTCCAGCAACAATCGAGAAGCCACTTCCCACCGACCACCGACCCACTTGTGTCCACCAGACCCTCCACCTCCCCCAGCGTAGTGATCATTCCAAGGGCGTTGTCCCCAACATTTTTGTAGAAATCTCCAAAGATTTTCCCGATCACTCTGGATTATCGTGCTGGATGGTTCCGTAAGAAGCTCCAGGGAAAAAGCAAACCCATCGGGGTCCTGTGAAACAGGGAGCACTTGAAGTTCATGGAGATATTTTTTCTCACTCAGCCGCCTCACAGCAAGGGCCGCATGACTCACACTATTTTCAAGCGGATTCCATGGCCACTCTGTGGCATTTTCATACCCGGCTCTGGTGGACTGTTCCCGTAACTCGGTAGCATAGGCGAGCAACAGTTGGCCCACCAGCAATATAAATGGGGTATCCAATGGAGCTTGAGGGCGGATTTCCGTCAGAACCGAGTAGAACGGATACTCTGTGATGCCCGACCCACTTAGCGGATTCCGACCAGTCGAATTATGTTGCTTATCCAAATGAGGGCCTATTTCTGCCACCAGAATCTCTTTTTCAGAGAGAATCCATTCCAAGGCAGTGCGCCACTGGTTGATCCCTATGGCGTGAACTTCGGCGCTCCAAGATGGAGGCGCATTATCCAAAATCCGAATCAGAGTATCGGCAGCAACCGTTAAAGATAACAGGTGATCGGGGGCGGCTGTCAGCCACAGCATATCCCGAATGAATTCGGGATTGATTCCTGCATTCCGAGCCAGTACCAGCAAATTTTGATGATATTGGCTTAATTTCGGGGCAACAGGCTGTTGTTGGGAGTTGGTACTTATAGTTCCGGCTCCTCTGGGGCGCAAACCGGCTGTGGTTGTCTTGGTTCTTGGTCTGCACAAGGTTGTTCATCAGCAGTCGAGGCTTGAGGAGCGAGTACTCCCACTTTCTTTTCGATCCTGAGGGTTCGTCGATCCACACCAAAAGTGGCAGCAATCAATTTTTCGAGTTGAACCTTGGACCCTGTCAGGTAGTTTCGATCTAGGGCGCGGTCTGCGATGGCCATCATTGTTCGGGCTTCTCGGTGGTTCAAGGCCAGGACATTTCCGAACAAAATTTCAGCCACTGCCCGGCGGGTGAGATCCTTATGGGGAATGGCTTCTTCAAGTCGGACGGCGATGACTTCATCGTCAGGAAAAACGGCCTTCGCAATGTGGAATAACCGGATGTTTCCACTACATACCACCCCATCGCGCAATTTGGTGACTAGGATCGGGTATACCTCTAATAGTTGAACAAGTTGGGTAGGCAACAAATGTCTACTTGCCGCGCCCAACGGGGGGATGGATAAATCCGACAGCAACTGCACCAGATCCGGGTGCAAACCGACCATATCACCGATCTTGAGCTGACCGGTCTCGGCGCGCGGTAATTCTGGTTTTCGCTTGGCCATTGAGCGCAGATACCTATGCTATGGGGCTCACTCAACCGAGAGCACCTATGGTCATAATATCACGCAATACTCGATACCATAAATCTATCGAACCAAATGACATCAATAGTCATTTAACGATATTCTTTGAGTTGAAAATATTTTCTTTGAAGTCGATGAATCGCAATGAATACAGCATTTTAAGCGCATTTGCATCGAATGTTGTCAATTGACATAATGGTGGTGCAGTGGATTCCGAAGCAGGGTCACAGGTTCAATTCCTGTCGAGCGCGCCAATTTACCTTCATCGTCAAGTTGTTCCGGCTATTTGCAATCCGAGGTTGGAAATACTGTAATTCCTATTCCAGTCCCCCTGCTTCTGCGATCTCGATCAAGGTTGGAATATGTGGTCCGTACTCAACTGTTTCGACAATACCCCTGGTTGAAACCGTATCCAGAGATGGTGTTGCTAAACGTACTCCGTTACCCACCTTGCGGGCATGTTTTGCATATAGTGTTTTTGCCCGGATGATTTCGTAACTGTAGCCGCGACCCATCCTGTTGGCTATTTTTATTAGACCATTCAGACATTCGGTATAAGCATTTGTGATCTGACTGGGGGAATCCCAATAGGCAAAGATGTCCTCGTAGTGATTATGAACGGTCTTGGCGAGACTGTGAAACCTTTCGAGTTTGTTTTCTGGAAGAGTGTTCTCCCATGCCTCAAATGCCCACTTGGCAGATGATTTATCCGGGTCGTCGTAAATCCGGTAGAAAGCCTCCTTGAAGTCGTAAGCCTCCGCCAATGCTGGGATACTCTGTCGAACAATCTCAAGCGCGGCATGTTCGGCAGGCGTGAGTGATGCCGGACGCTTCAGCGTGAGCCAGCGAATCGATTTCTTTACATGGAGACGCTCATCCTTGGTCAGTATCGATTGATACTTCTTGCGCTCTTCCTCCAATGCCTCTGATGCCATCTTCACGACATGAAACTTGTCGATGACCAAGCGAGCATTAGGGAGGTATGCACTGAAAGATTCATTAACCGGTCGCCACATGTCGGTGAAAACCCATTCTACTTTTTCTCTGTCGTGCAATTTCTCGAAAAACGGTTTCAGATAATCCTTAGTACGAAATTTCAGGATTTGGAAGATATTATTCGTCGATAGATTCGTGATAACGCAACGATAGTCGCCAGCCAAATTAACTTCATCGATTCCCATGATGACAGGGGTTTCGTAACGCACCGTTTGTTCCAATTCCTCGATCAAATCCTGAGTGATGTTCTTGATGGTATTGACGGCCAATCCCGTCTTCTGCGCCAGGCTGTGGAAGGTCATCCAAAGGCACCGTTGTCGAATGGCATCCACAAGACGTTTCGTCGCCCTGCGGCGTTCATCAAGGAAGATCAGTTCTGGTGTGAGCGTTTTACCGCAAGTATCGCAGCGATAGCGAGGACGCGTGATCTCCAGCCGAACAGGTTGCATCTGCATGGGCGTGTCCGCGAAGAGGTTGGTTCGCTTGCCGTGCCGATACAGCGGACGCGCACACTGTGGACATTGAGGTAGATCAACATCCAATGCCTCGGCAACGATGGTGATAACCCCACCTTCCCCACGGAAGTCCACCGGTTTGACGCCGGGGAGATTCAGGAGATCAAACACCCAGATTGTCCAGATCAATGGATCGACGGTCGCGGATCAGTTCATAGATCATGTCCGTCAGCGCTGCCATCGCTTGTCGATCCGACTTGAGGACCAGCGTGGCGAGTTTTTGATGTGAGGTGAGGGCTCGCACTACGCCCTGCTGCACCGCGCCCGGTAAGTTGCCTTTCAACGCCTGTTCACGGTTATTGTTTTCCACTTGGGCCATGACCACATCGCTTTCCCGCGCAATGGTGGTGATGTGGTTGACGAAAGTAGCCTGATCCCGCAACGGCGTGGTATCGCCAAACAGTCGGTTCAGGCGTTCGATGATTTCGCGCAGGTAATCCGGATCGTCCCCTCCTCGGGTTTTCCCTCCCGGCCCCACTGGTTTCAAGGTCGGTTTGTCGTCTTCCGGGTCTAGGTCTTCCTTGTTCTTGATGTCGAAACCGGTAAGCACCAGACCTTTGAGGTCTATGTTTTCAGGCGATTCACCGTTGAGACGCTTCTGGAGCAGTTTTGCGAAGGCAGCATAGTTCTCCAGTTCAGGATCACCCAGGTCGATCAGTTGGGCGATGTACGCATAGGTGCGGCAAAAACGTGCAAGACCACTCTTGAACGCCATGAGAGACTTGATCTGCTCGGCGTAATCCCTGCGCTGGTGATCAGCAGACTTCATCTCGGCTTCGTTGCCTTGACTGTGTGCCTTCTCGTAGGCCGCTTCCCATGTACCCACGGCCTCACGCAACATCTTCAGCCGCTGGTTAAAAAGACGGGTAGGCCGCTCCGTAGCAGCGTAGAGGACCTTGTGTTGCGGTTCCTGAGCTTGCGTAATGTCGCGTATGGTCTTGAAACGAGCCTCTTTGAAACTGGCAAGGTCATCGACCTCGTAGAGCCCCTGCCCATCAAGCGTTTCCTTGATCTCATAGACCACGTTGAGATCCTGCGCCTCATTGATCTGCGCCCCTTCGTCGTACATCAGGAATGCCCGCCGGACATTGGTTGGATCGTTCACGAAGTCAATGATGAATGTCTCATCCTTCCCTGGTGCAATACGATTCAAGCGTGAGAATGTCTGCACGATTTCCACATCGTTGGCAATCTTCTTGTCGATATACATCGCCACCAGTTTGGGCTGGTCGAAGCCGGTCTGGAACTTGTCGGCCACCAACATGACGCGATACTCCGGACGTTCAAAGGCCAGGCGCAAATCCTGCCCCACCACATCCGGGTTCATGCTGACCTCGGTGAATTCCTCATCCTCGTCCACCAGGAAAACATCACGGGCAAGACGCTCATCGTCAGCGTGAATCACCTGTTTGCCAGTGAGTTTGCCGGAGAAGGCTACCAATGAGCGAATGCTCGCATGTTCCGGGTGTTTCTCAATGTAGCGGTCAAAACCTTTCTTGTAGCGCACGGCGGCGGCACGCGAACTGGTCACCACCATTGCCTTGGCCTTGCCATCCAGTCGGTACTCGACATTCTTGCTGAAATGTTCAATGATGAATTGCACCTTCTGCGTAACATTGGTCGGGTGCAATGTCATCCACTGGGCCAATGCCTTCTTAGCCTGCTTGCCGCTGACCCGCCTGGTGTCTTCGACCTGCTTGGAGAGATTGAATGCAGTCTTATATGGCACATAACCACGCAGCACATCAAGGATGAATCCCTCTTCAATCGCCTGTCGCATCGGATAACGGTGGAACGACCGGGACATATTGGTCTTCGATGCGGGTTGTGATAGATCTGGCGGTCGTCCGAACAACATAAAGGTGGAGTGCTTCGGTGTGGCCGTGAAGGCAAAGTGGCTGATGTTCTTCGGTCGAACCCGTGATTTCTGAAGTTGTTCCAGCAGTTCTTCCACAGTCAGTGCCGCCATCTCACCCTTGCCGCTCATCGACAGCGCGGCCTGAAGTTTGTTGGCCGTCGATCCAGTCTGCGAGGCGTGGGCTTCATCGATGATCACGGCAAAGTTTTTGTCCTTCAAACCCTCCTCGGTAACGATGGTCTCCATCGCGTAAGGGAAAGTCTGGATCGTCACCACGATGATCGGTGTGCCAGCCAGCAAGGCTTCTGCCAATTGCTTGCTCTTGGACTTGGACGTTTTCTGCCGGTCAATGGCTGCGATAACGCCAAATTGATGGTCGATCTGCTTTACCGCGTCCTGAAGTTGACTATCCAGCACGGTGCGGTCGGTGACGATAATCACGCTATTGAAGATGGCTTCGCCGTTGTCGCGGCGCAGTTTGATGAGATCGTGTGCGCTCCAGGCGATAGTGCTGGTCTTACCGGAACCCGCGCTGTGTTCGCAGAGATACTGCATGCCGGGGCCATTGGCCTTGGCATCGGCCACCATCGCATTGACCGCTGACCACTGATGAAAGCGCGGGAAAATCAGTGTCTCTTTTTTCGACCAGTTGCCCTTCAGGTCCACCACATCCTTCTTCTCGATGTAAACAAAACTGTGAAAGATGCGTAACCACGCATCGCGCTGGCAAATCTCTTCCCAGAAATAGGCTACTGGATATTCGCCATCAGTACGCAACGGATTACCGGCGTGACCATCGTTTCCTTGATTGAAGGGCAGGAAGAGGGTATTTTCTCCATCCAGTTTGGTTGCCATCTGAATGTCGGAATCCGACATCGCAAAATGCACGATGGCCCCTCGTTTGAAGGTCAGCAGCGGCTCACGGCGCTTGGTTTTTGGATCATAGGGCAAACGGTCGGCGCGGTACTGATCCATGGCTGCTTCAGCAGACTGGGTAAAATCGGTTTTCAGTTCCACCGTGGCAACGGGGATTCCGTTGATGAAGCACACCAGATCAATCGCCAACTTGCGTGCCGGATGGTACTGGAGTTGCGGCACGACTCGCAGGCGGTTCGCCGCGTAGCGCTTCAATACGGCCTCATTTCGCCGATCCTCCGGTGCTGCTTCGGAAAGGTCAATATGGCCACAGCCAGCGATAGCGAAACCGTTGCGTAGTACGTTCGTGGTGCCGTGATCTGCCAGCGTCTTGGCGAGGCGATCCATCAGCACTTCACGGGCGCGTTCGCCGTTATCCTTGCAAAGTTTTGTCCACTTCTCTGGTTGTGTGGCTTCCAGCCAAGAGATAAGGTCATCAGAGTACAGGGCACGCTCGGTGTCGTACTGGAGAGTGTTTCCGACCAGCCAGCCTGATGCAGCAAGTCGATCGACGATATAATTTTCAAAGTGGATTTCGCGATGGGCAGTATTCATGATCATTCTGGTTTAATGACATCGGTGTTAATCTTCACGAATACCCCTTGTGCCACAAATGGCGTCGCCCATTTAAAATTATCTTCTGGCGGTGTCGGCGGGTTTAAATAATTTATTTTGATGCTTGGCAATTCTTGATCTATCGCTAGAGACTTATCTGTTATCTCTGAAAAATACCGGATATTTGCATTGAATAAACCAGCAAACCAAAGCCACTTTGCTCTTGCTTTCGGATCCTCATGAGACAGGTTTTCCAAGATCGTATCCCGATATTTCTTTAAATAGGCATTGACATCACCTCGTGGATCAGGCAAATAACATTTTTCAGGATGTACACTATTCAGAATGACTTGCCCCGATTCGTTTTTTGCAAAAGTGGCGAATTTGACTCCCTCATTGTTTATAAACTCGTTGAGGTTCTGTTCCGCCGATTCGGTCAGTACAATCTGTGAATTAACTTCATTTTTTTCGCCATTGAATGCTTTTTGATAAGCAGTACCCAGAATATTGGAATCTGTTCGATACACATTACCTACAGCAATTGCACCACGCACCAAAAGGCCCATATCCAATAATGCGTGTGCAATCTGGATGGCTTTCATTGATACCACAACCAAAGCCGGATGAGTTGGATGTTCTAAAACCGGAGCTGAAACAATAAAGCCGTCAGAAATGCTCAAGCATTTCATTTCAAAAATCTCTGGATAAGTGGAATTTTTACCATCCGGTAATGCTTCTCTTGGGATAACCTCGCTAAACAGCTTGTCGAGTTGTTTCAATTTGTCCGAGTCCTTTTCAGCGTCCTCAACAAATTTTGAAAACCCCAAAATATCCAAGTATGCTACGGCATGAGGGCTAAATTTCATATTTGGCGCAACCCCCGCCTCCAACTCTCGAAAAAGTGAAACCAGATAGTCCTGCAACTTCTGTCTTGCCGCTACAAACTTTCGAACTATAGAATTGATTTCAGAAAGAGATACAAAGGTATCCGGACCCGAGAAAGTCTTTATCCTGAATCCGTGTTCCAAACCCTTAAAAACATATACAACCGTTTGAATTGATGAGATAATTAGTCATATTCATTCT